>NZ_JUEI01000020.1:0-146222 GCF_000802655.2 Paenibacillus sp. IHB B 3415
CAACCGCGTGAAGCGGCCGCCATGCTAAATGTCGGCCGCTGGATCTACACCGCCGCGCTGGCCCGCAAGGAGAGCCGCGGGCTGCAGCGCCTGGCCGAGTATCCGGCGCTGGACCCGAGCCAGACCCACCGCCTGATCCTCTCCGGTATCGATACGATTGGCATCCGCACCGAAAGTGTGCCGCATGCCCAGGAGCTGCGGATACCAAGAGAGGAGCGGGCGATATGATTGAACTGGTCAGCCAGGACCGCTGCATCGGCTGCAGGCTGTGCGTGAAGGTCTGCCCGACGAATGTCTTCGAGATGCAGGGCAAGCTTGCCGTCATTGCCCGCCAGGAGGATTGCCAGACCTGCTTCATGTGCGAGGCGTATTGTCCGGCGGATGCGCTCTATGTGGCGCCGCAGGCAGATCTGTCCATGGAGGTGGATGAGCAGGAGCTGATTGAATCAGGCCTGCTGGGCAGCTGGCGGGCAGAGATCGGCTGGAACCCGGGTGCGGAGGATACAATGGCGGAGCGGGACACGACACCTTTCTTCGAGGTGTTCACCGAGACTTACCGCGGCAAGTAATCAGGAATAAGCAAGTAAATGACAAAAAGGTGTTCTGCAGCCCTTGCCGGCAGCGGAACACCTTTTTTTATTTGAATATTTCACGGGTAACATAGCCTTCGTCATTTTCGCTGAAACGCTTTACAACAGCTTCTGAATGGCAGGCTCCATGTCCAGCGGATCAACCGGAGATTCGAAGCGCTCCACCACGTTGCCGTTACGGTCAATCAGGAACTTGGTGAAATTCCATTTGATCTCATCGTTTGTGAGTGCAGCAGGATCACGTTCCTGAAGCATGGTGTGCAGCAGCTTGCCGTTTGAGTCCGTGTCGTCAAAGCCCTGGAAGCCGGCCTGTTCCGTCAGATAAGCGAACAGCGGATGGCGGTTATCCCCCTTAACATCAATTTTTTCGAAAAGCGGGAAGGTTACGCCGTAATTGATCTGGCAGAACACGTTAACCTCTTCATTGGAGCCGGGCTCCTGTTCGCCAAACTGGTTGCTGGGAAACCCGAGAATTTGCAGGCCCTGCTCCTGGTACTTCTCATGAAGCTTCTGAAGGTCGGAGTATTGCGGAGTATAGCCGCATTTGCTGGCAGTATTAACGATCAGGAGGACTTTATCCTTGTATTGTTCAAGCCGGGTCTCTTTCCCCCGGATATTGCGGGCCTCATACTCATAAATGCTCATTGCTGCTTCATCCTCCCGGTATATGTAATTAATATTTATAACTATTTAATTGTAAACAATTTAATTTTGGGTGTCAAACTAATTATAAATAATTAGGGTAATACTAATATTGTGCCCTTCATACATATCCAGGGAAGCCCCGGCAGCCCTTTATGAACTTTTATATATTTATATATATACGAAGTCCCCCGGTTGAGATTATACTAAAGTGAACGAACCGTTTTTTCAGCAGGCGGAGCGTCTCCCCATACGTATAACACAGACACAAGAATATTATGCTGGAGGAAATTGAATGAGCACTACGGAACTTACTAGCCAACTTTCCAGTTTCACAGGAAGATTACTGCGGGAACGCTTTGGGAAAGGGCCTGAATCAATACACGCCTCCATCGGGAAGCAATGTATAGCGCTGCATATCCGTAATTTTATCGGACCTGTGGAGAGATTTTTGTTAAATAAGGAAGAAGAACAGGCGTTTCGCTATACGAGAGAGCTTCTGATGAAGTCTCTGCTGCCCGAACTTGCGGCTTACCTGAAGGAAACGACGGCTATGGAGGTTGGCGAGCTTTTCTATGACTGGGGTATACATAACGCGTCTGGAATGATCGTTGCGCTCATTAAGAATGACGCTATGATTATTGACGATTATGCCGGGCGTCAAGAAGTCCATGCCCAGATTAATGAAGTTAGCAGGCAGGTACAGAAGGAACCGGTCCATACCGACTCCTGGTGGCTGGGCCCGCGCATTCTGATTATCAAACGTGAGGGTATCCTGATCCCGCTGGAGAAGGAACTGATTGGCCTTGGTTATGAGAATACGCTTAAGACCACCAAACGCAAGATGGAAAAACGATATTTGGAGGATACCACCACGATTGCCCCGATGCTCGGCAAGGAACTGTCGGATATATACGTGGATTGGGATTTCGACAAAGATACCAGTGTGATAGCTTATACTTTTCAATAAGTTTAACTATAAATAGGGCGGAAATGAGTCGGACATGCGAATGAGCCGAACATGAGCCGGAGAAGGGGGAATGGTCCCTTTCTTCGGCTTTTTTATTTTCTGCCTGTTTATG
Organism: Paenibacillus sp. IHB B 3415; assembly: GCF_000802655.2. Lineage (NCBI taxonomy): Bacteria > Bacillati > Bacillota > Bacilli > Caryophanales > Paenibacillaceae > Paenibacillus > Paenibacillus sp. IHB B 3415. Next base: position 2,315 of record NZ_JUEI01000020.1, read on the forward strand.
GGCTGTTGTGCTGGGACTTTTTAGGAGGATATGCACGATGGAGGAATACAAGAGGACAGTATTATATGTGGAAGATAATCAACTCAACATGGCCCTAATGCATCATATCTTCAAAAGAAACCTGCCCTCCATATTGCTGCTGGAAGCTGAAACGGCAGAGCAGGGGCTAAGTATGGCCCGTGAAGTACTGCCGGATCTGATCATCATGGATATCGGGCTGCCCGGCCTTAACGGATATGAAGCTCTGGAAATATTGCAGCAGGATGAGGCTACTTGCCATATTCCGGTACTGGGAACCAGTGCGTTTGCTCAATTATCGGATATTGAAAAAGCCAAAAACAGGGGTTTTGCCGCGTATATTACCAAACCGTTCCAGGTCAAAGCCTTCACCGAAACGGTGAAGAGACTGCTGGACAGCGGGCTCTAAATCAAGGATAAAGTAATGCAGGAATGGATTGAACAAAGGTGGGGAACTGGGGAGAACTCCGTCTGAAGGATGGTTCGCAGGTTAATATAATCTGCTATACATTTTATAGTTTATATTTCGACAGAATCATTTGACTTTCGCCCGGATATGCAAGATATTTATATTACAGATTTGAACTAAAAATGCATGTATTACTCCACGAACGGGCGGTGGAATTTATGCTAAGACAACATAAGGAGATCTCTTCTCCATTCGAACAGGCATTCAAAAAGGGGACTGCCGGAGTCGCATTTCTCTCCATTTCCGAAGAATGGACTAGTGTGAATCCGGCGGTAACCCTGTTGCTCGGATACACGGAAGAACGATTGCTGGGACATGGCTTCACGGAGTTTCTGTATGAAGATTCCCTGGAGATACATAGGCAAAAGATGGGGACTCTAAAAGCGGGAGAGGTTCCTTTTTTTGAATGCGAACTGAATTTCCGGCATGCAGACGGCTCTGTAGTTGCAGTACTGCTGCATGTTTCTCTGATTAGCGAGCCCTCTACGGGAATGGGCTTGTATTATATCGTTCATCTGGCCGGATTGCCGCACCCGGAAGCTAAGTCCATGGATGAACTTCCTGCACCGCCAGATGAGCTGTACCGCCTGATCGCTGCCAATATTAGAGACATTGTATATTATGCTACCCCGGATGGTATCTGCAGATACTGTTCTCCTTCGATTGTGGAAGTACTCGGGTATAAGCCTGAGGAACTGATCGGCTGTGATATCCGCGGACTGGTTCACCCCGGGGATATGGAATTTATTAGCGCACCGCAGGCGGCTGAGCTTCAGAGTGTGCAGCTGAGGATTCTTCATAAGGACGGGCGGTATCTCTGGATTGAATTCACGCTGCGGATTGTGGAAGACAGCGGGAACTGGAGCGTGCTTGCCGTAGGCCGTGATGTGACACAGCGCAAGATTATGGAGCAGAAGCTGCAGGAATCGGTAGAGCGGTATACCTCGCTGAAGAAATATAACCATGATGCGATTATTTCTCTGGATCTGAAAGGAAACATCATCAACGGGAATGAGAAGGCCGTACAGCTGACAGGCTACACGATTCCTGAGCTGGTGGGAATGAGTGTCGGCCGGATTATCGGGAACCACCATCTTCACGACGTGATCAGCTTCTGCCAGAAGAAGGGTTCCATGGAACGGAGCATCGACCTCATCTGGCATAAGGATGGACATTCCGTGGAGGTGCTGACAACCCTTGCCCCTATCATTATCAACAATGAGACGGTGGGCTTTTATATTATCGTCAAGGATATTACCGAGCAGAAGAAGCTGCTGATCGCCAAAGAAACCGCCGAGAATACGAACCGGGCCAAAAGCGAGTTCCTGGCTATGATGAGCCATGAAATCCGCACGCCGATGAACGGGGTGATCGGGATGACCGATCTGCTGCTGGACCTCAGTGATCCGGATTCTCAGCAAAGGGAGTACCTGGAAATCATCCGCCAGAGCGGAGAATCCCTGCTGAATATCATTAACGATATTCTGGATCTGTCCAAGATTGAGGCGGGCAAAACCTCATTGCATGAGGAACCGTTTGTCCTTCAGCACTGCATGGAGTCTGCTCTGGAGCTGCTGCAGCTTAAAGCGGAGAATAAGGGCCTCGCCATCCAGGTGGAGGTGGGTCCGGATGTACCAGCTGATCTGATCGGGGACGGAGAACGCTTGAAGCAGATCCTGATCAATCTGGTCGGCAATGCAGTGAAGTTCACTCACACGGGCGGGGTAAAAGTAGGCGTGCAAAGGATACGTGGAGAAGAGGCTGCTGATGGGGTAACGCTGCAATTTACAGTGGCGGATACAGGAATAGGCATTCCGGAGGAGGCCCGCAGCCGGTTGTTCGAGCCGTTCTACCAGCTGGATCATTACATGAGCCGCAAACATGAAGGAAGTGGTCTGGGGCTGGCGATCAGCAAGCAGCTGGTTGAAATGATGGGAGGCAGGATTCAGCTGGAGCCGCAGACCGGGCAGGGGGCAACCTTTGTATTTACAGTGGTGCTCCGGACCGAGAAGCAGGCTCTGACTGCTGAGGGGGCGGAGCCGGGCCTGCTGAGTCCGCAGCAGTTGAAGCGTTCTTTGCGCATCCTGGTGGCTGAAGACAATGTCATTAATCAGATTGTGCTGCGCAAAATTCTGGAGAAGCGCGGGTTCGCCGTGGATGTTGCGGAAGACGGGCTGCAGGTAGTCGAGATGGTCACTCAGCGCAGCTATGATCTGATCTTCATGGATGTGCAGATGCCCGGCATGAACGGCCTGGAGGCTACATCGAGAATCAGGCAGACGCAGCCGGCAGATTCGCAGCCGGTCATTATTGCCGTAACGGCTAATGCACTGAAAGGCGACCGGGAATTATGCATTGAAGCAGGAATGGACGAGTATATCAGCAAGCCGCTGAGAAGCGAGACGATAGTGAATGTTATCGGAAAATTCTTTTAATCAGCAGGCAGTCTTCCGTCTACACATCAATAAATAACGTTGCTGCGTTAAAGCTGTAATGCGTCACTCTGACATCTTGCATGTGGAAGTCATTTTGATTAAGATAGCAGAAACCGGTGCACAAGACGCACCGATATACCATTAAATGACAATGACGAAGAGAGTAAGCACTTTATAGCGGATCTTAACAGGGAAGGTGTGCCGGAGACTGAGAGCACCCTCATTTGACGCTTAGTGCCGAAGTTCACTTCCGAGTCGGCCCCTGAAGTACACTGCTGCAGCAGGTATGAGTAGGGAGGCCCGCTTCCAGCGTTAACGGGTGTAAGACAGAGTTAATCCGGTCCGGGATGAGGTAACAGCTTTCCGGATGCTGACGCGTCAGCAGGATTCATCTCTAAATAAGGGTGGTACCACGGCTCCTCGTCCCTTGCGACGGGGGGCCTTTTTGCGTTCGTTCATAGGATTAACTATTAACTACTAAAGGGAGTGTCAGGAAATGAGTAATGTGGAATTGGATAAGCTGAGAGCACGGCTTGATGAAATTAACGGACAGCTGCTGGAGCTGATCTCGGAGCGTGCCGGAATCGTTCAGGAAATCGGAGTGCTCAAGGAGAAGCAGGGTGTGCCGAAGTTCGATCCTGAACGCGAGAAAGCCATGCTGGATAAGCTGGTAGCAAGCAACAAGGGACCGTTCACCAGCGGCACGATCCGTACCCTGTTCAAGCAGATTTTCTCTGCTTCACTGGATCTGCAAAGCACGGAGCATAAGAAGTCCCTGCTGGTAGCCCGGAAAAATCACGCCGAAGATACAGTAATTACCCTTCCGGGTAATGTAACCGTCGGCGGATTATCTTCGCTGATGGTTGCCGGACCCTGCTCGGTGGAGAGTGAGCTGCAGACCCGTACAGTTGCCGCTGCCCTGCAGAAGGCAGGAGTAAAGGTAATGCGCGGCGGAGCCTTCAAGCCCCGTACCTCCCCGTATGATTTCCAGGGACTCGGGATGGACGGCCTGAGAATTCTGCGTGAAGCGGCGAATGAGTACGGGCTTCTGACCATCAGTGAAATTGTAGACCCGCGTCATATTGAAGAGGCCCTTGATTATGTCGATGTTATTCAGGTCGGTGCACGGAATATGCATAACTTCGAACTGCTCAAAGCGGTAGGGGAAGTGAACAAGCCGGTATTGCTGAAGCGCGGTTTGTCGGCGACACTGGATGAATTCGTCCATGCGGCAGAATACATTATGTCCCGGGGCAACATGGAGATCATACTGATTGAACGCGGCATCCGTACCTATGAGAAAGCGACCCGCAATACGTTGGATATTTCGGCAGTGCCGATTCTCAAGCAGGAATGCCATCTGCCGGTGCTGGTCGATGTGACCCATTCCACCGGACGCAAGGATATCCTGATCCCATGTGCCAAAGCCGCACTTGCCGCCGGAGCCGACGGCATCATGGTGGAAGTGCATCCCGATCCGGCAACCGCCTTATCGGATGCGGCGCAGCAGCTTAATATTGAAGAGTTCAACACCTTCTTCAATGAAGTGAAAGCCTCCGGACTGTACCGTTAATTTAAATATCTAGAATTTATGCGGAAATAGAAGGATTAATGAGAATAACGCAGTAATTAGCGCTTACAAGAATAGTTTGCACTTTTGTGGAGGTTAAGGAGGGTCAGGTACAATAACAAGTATTGGCGTTGCACCGGACCCGGGCTCTATGGAAGAGCCTATAACCTTATAACAAGACACAGGAGGAGCAGCACAATTTGAAGCAGTCAAGCTTATACAACAACGGTTGGTTTTCCAACACACGGAGCGACATTCTGTCGGGTATGACCGTGGCGATTGCCTTAATCCCTGAAGCGATTGCTTTCTCCATCCTCGCCGGCGTAAGCCCGATGGTTGGATTGTACGCATCTTTCTGTATTGCTATTGTGACGGCATTTGCCGGCGGAAGACCGGGCATGATCTCGGCGGCAACCGGGGCGATGGCGCTATTGGTCGGCAGCCTGGTGATTTCACACGGAATTGAGTACCTGTTCGCGGCCACCGTACTGGCGGGAATCTTTCAGATTCTGATGGGGATGCTGAAGCTTGGCAGATTCATCACGTTCCTGCCGCAGCCGGTAATGACCGGCTTCGTCAACGCATTAGCCATTCTTATCTTCATGGCCCAACTGGTGCATTTTGAAGGACAGGGCTGGATTATGTATGCGCTGGTGGCACTTACACTGGTCATCATTTATACGGTTCCGCGGATCACGAAGGCTGTCCCTTCGGCACTTGTAGCGATTATCGCAGTTTCCGTACTCAGTATTGTTCTTAATCTGGATGTAAGGACCGTAGGTGATATGGGCACCATTACTTCGGCTCTGCCGGTGTTCCATCTGCCGGATCTTCCCTTCACTCTGGATACACTGCTGATCATTCTGCCCTATTCACTATCGCTCGCTGTAGTCGGATTGCTGGAATCCCTGATGACCGCAACGCTGATTGATGATATTACCGGCACCGGCAGTGACAAGAACCGGGAAGCGAAGGGACAAGGCCTGGCCAATATCGTGACCGGCTTCTTCGGCGGGATGGCAGGCTGCGCAATGATTGGCCAGTCGATGGTTAATATGAAATCGGGCGGACGTACACGGCTGTCTACTTTTGTATCGGGGATCTTTCTTTTGTTCCTGATTCTCGTCCTGGGCGATGTGGTTAAGCAGATTCCTATGGGCGCTTTGGTCGGTGTTATGATCATGGTCTGCATCAGCACCTTCGAGTGGGGTTCACTGAAGACATTAGCCAAGGTGCCGCTCAGCGATGCACTGGTCATGATCGTTACGGTAGTTACTGTAGTAGTGACGGATAATCTGTCGATCGGTGTATTGTTCGGTGTTCTGCTGAGCGCTTTGTCTTTTGCCTGGAAAATCGCTTCAATAAAGCTCAGTGTCCATACGACGGCATCTGTAACTACCTACAAAGTATCGGGCCAGCTGTTCTTCGGTACAACCAGTCATTTCGTGCATGAATTTATGTATGAGAGTGATCCGCAGCAGGTGATTATCGACTTCTCCCATTCTCATGTGTGGGATCAGTCAGCGGTGGGAGCCATTGCCAAAACGCTGGACAAATACGCGGCACTCGGCAAAAAGGTAACGATTACCGGATTAAATGAAGAAAGTGCCCGGCTGGTGAAACGGATCGGCCTGAGCTTGTCGGACGGGCATTGAAGGGTAAATGTATTGAGGCTGTCTTTGGAGCTGTTTATGGCTTCAGAGGCAGTCTCTTTTTTTGTAATATCTTTTGCGTCAGGAAAATATTAACAACGAAATTACCGTGCGCGAAAGGGACGATCAGCAGTTACAACATGAGTATTGCCAGCCATTATGTTACGCAGATTGATCCGCAATGAACTGCCCTGCTGGAGGCCTCTGCCGCTTTTTGTGAGGTGGCCGGACAGATCATTGATGTGTCGGCGACGGCAGATCCGTGAGCTGACCGGTCTTCAACTGGAAAAGTCAAAGAAGTGTACGTGGCTTCGATGATGATCAGCGCGAACACGTGTGACTTGCGGGAAGCTATCTGGCAGGTGAAGGTATAAGCGGTGCTTCAAGTGTTGATCGGGCGTAGTAGCAGGTGTTCGCTCTCCGGCTTTCCAAAGTGTTCGACTATTGGTATGATTACAAGGAATGCGAACATCTACTACCGATTACATGGAGGAATTAATAATGAGTGAAACTACAATATCCGGGATTATTGATCATACGCTGCTGAAGGCGGATGCCCGTAAAGACGATATTATCAAGCTGGCTGAGGAAGCCAAAGCATACAAATTCGCTTCGGTCTGTGTGAACCCGGCCTGGGTGTCCACAGCCTATGCAGTGCTGAAGGATACGCCGGAAGTTAAAGTATGTACAGTGATCGGGTTCCCGCTGGGATCGTCCACACCGGAAACCAAAGCCTTTGAAACCACCGATGCGATTGCTAACGGTGCCGGCGAAGTGGATATGGTTATCAATATCGGCGCACTGAAAGACGGCAATGACGAGCTGGTGAAACGTGATATCGCCGCAGTGGTTGAAGCTGCCCGCGGTAAAGCGCTGACCAAAGTCATCATTGAGACCTGCCTGCTGACCGATGAAGAGAAGGTCCGCGCCTGTAAGCTCGCTGTAGAAGCGGGAGCAGACTTCGTGAAGACTTCGACCGGATTCTCCACGGGAGGCGCAACGAAGGAAGATATCGCACTCATGCGGGCGACTGTCGGCCCTGATATCGGCGTTAAGGCATCCGGCGGTGTGCGCAGTGCGGAAGATGCCCTCGTAATGGTCGGAGCAGGCGCAACCCGGATCGGGACAAGCGGCGGCGTAGCCATTGCCAAAGGTGAACAAAGTCAGAGCAGCTACTAAATACAACTCAGCTATGCACAGAAAAGGCTGTGGCCTCCTGGATTTCAGGGAGGCCGCAGCCTTTTCGTTTCTGTAAAGGGAATTATAATAGTTGTCTGGTTATCTGTTGTAGATAAGCTGAATATGAAATAGGCCGCCGAAAGTTAGCCGAGTAGGCTGAGCGTGGAAATTAAAGGGATAAATCCCTTTGAATTGGCCGGAAGTGGGCTGAGCGGCGGAATTAAAGGGATAAATCCCTCTGAATCGGCCGGAAGTGGGCTGAGCGGCGGGATTAAAGGGATAAATCCCTCTGAATCCGTTGGAAGTTGGCTGTACTGCACACGTCCCCCCTTGTAAAAGGACGCTAACGCTTCAGCGGGAGGAAATGAGGAGCATTAGTGCTCTTGAATTCACCGGACGCGGGCCAAATGAGGATATGAGGGGTATAAGTGCTCTTGAATTCTCCCCCCTTGTAAAAGGACGCTAACGCTTCAGCGGGAGGAAATGAGGAGCATTAGTGCTCTTGAATTCACCGGACGCGGGCCAAATGAGGATATGAGGGGTATAAGTGCTCTTGAATTCACCGGACGCGGGCCAAATAAGGAAATGAGGGGCATTAGTGCCCCTGAATTCACCGGACGCGAGCCAAATGAGGAAATGAGGAGCATTAGTGCTCTTGAATTCACCGGACGCGGGCCAAATGAGGATATGAGGGGTATAAGTGCTCTTGAATTCGGCCTCCTTGAATTCAAGGAGGCCGCAGCCGTTGGTGTAAACGAAATTATGATGGTTATCTAGTTATCTGTTGTAGATAAGCTGAATATAAAAATGGGCCGCCGAAAGTTGGCTGAGTGGGCTGAGCGGGCTGAGCGGGGAAATCAAAGGGTTAATCCCCTCTGATTCTGCTGGAAGGGCTGTACTACAGTGTGCCCCCTCATACAAATGGGTGGTACTCCCGATTCGCCGTGCCTAGACCAGCCCTTTGTCCATCGCTTTGCTGATCAGCGTGGCGAACAGGCTGTTGGACCAGGCGAACCACTCGCGCGAGAAATCGGAGGGATCATCCGGGTGGAAGCCTTCGTGCATATAACCGGTATCCGCATCGGTCCGGATCAGCATGTCGATCAGTTCTTTGATCTCCTCATCGTTATCTGCCGTCAGTGCCTGCATGGACAGCGCCATATGCCACACATAACCTCCCGGTGTATGCGGACTGCCGATGCCTTTGGCATGTTTACCTTCGAAATAGAAGGGATTGTCGAAGCTGAGGGCAAACCGGCGGGTGTTCTGATAAATTTCATCCTCCACACCCACATAACCAATATAAGGAATGGACATCAATCCCGGTGTGCCGGCATCGTCCATCAGAGAATAATTGCCGAAGCCGTCCGTTTCATAGGCGTAGATTCTGCCGTATTTCGGATGAGTCACGATACCGTAGGTACGGATGCCGAAGTCGATCTCCTTACGCAGCTTCGCCGCCCGCGCCGCCAGTCTTTCGTCCCCGTAGACCTCGCTTGCGATCTCGCGGATATATCCCAGAATCACCACGGCGAACATATTGGAGGGAATATTGTAGCCGAACTCGCAGCTGTCATCGCTCGGGCGGAAGCCCGACCAGCTCATGCCGGTATAGTTGACGGGCATGCCGCGTCCGTTATTGTACAAAGTCTCCGTATCCTGAAGCGTCTGCCGGATGAAGTGGTACGGCGATTTCTCCCCGTGGTACTGCTCAGTCTCTATAACATTCACGATGGAGGTCAGCGCCTGGTAGCAGGCGGTGTCGAAGATATCGGTCTGCTCCGCTTCCTTCCAGTACATATAAGCCAGCTGTACGACGAAGCAGAGGGAGTCCAGCTCGTATTTGCGCTCCCACATCCACGGGTTCAGATTGCAGTCATCGGTATCCCGGTAATGCTTGTCGCTGGCCGTTTCGTTGAAGGCATTCGTGTAGGGATCAATATTGACATAGAACATCTGCCGGGCAATCAGGCCGCGGAGAATCCGCTGCAATTCAGGATCATTTTTGGCAAAAGGAATGTAGTGGCGCACCTGCTCCGTGGAATCGCGCAGCCACATGGCCGGGATATCGCCGGTGAATACGAAGGTGGTGCCGTCGTCAAGCAGCTTAGTTGTAGTCTCCAGCGTATTCGGGAAACAGTTGCGGAATAATTGCTGCAATTTCGGATGATGCGCAAGCCGTTCGTCGGCTTCAGTCAGATACGTGGTAATGGAAGCTGGCAGGTTCATAGTCTAATTCCTCCTGGACATAGTTATGATTAGGGTTGTACTGCTTGCAGCGCATAGGTGACAATCTGGGCTTTGCCGACGGAGCTGCGGAGAATTCCATCATCTAATAATTCCCTGTGTTTCCGCCGCTCCAGAATATCACTGGCATGTACAGCCTGTACGGGAAAATGGGGCTCCAGCGCAAAGGGCTGCTCGGTATGCGCCAGATTGTACCACCGCAGGATAATATCCTCATGAGCTTCCGACAGCTTGAATGCGGAGAGCGCCAGCGTGCGGCCCTGCCACTTCAGCGGCTGATACTGGGCGGGCAGAGAGCCCTCTTGCCAGCCGGTTTGCACAGTGAACCAGGGGGCCTGGTATTGATAGGCCCAGGCAAAGGCCTCCGGCTGGGCGGCATCTCCGGCATACGGGTGAACTGCGAATTCAACGGTCTGCTCACCCAGACACTGGGCTTCCGGTGTTGGGAATACGCCCCAGTCCCCCAGCTCCGACACACTGCGCAGCAGGGTTACAGCAATGGTATTTCTTCCGTCACGCAGAACCTCATATTCGTTCAGACCCTTGTTTGCGATCACTACTCCGGCGCTGCCGTCCGACACGCTGACAAAAGCCTGCTGATGCTGGGCATTGCTCGGATTGAGCCAGCCCTGAGCCGGCTCAATCTCGCGCTCCGCCGCTTCAAATACAGAATCGGCCAGAAGGGTGGAGGCGGCAAGTCCGGTAGGGAAGAGGACACGCAGCCGGTGGTCCATGGCCTGATTATTAAACTTGGCCGAGACCAAGACACCAGTCCCGTTAGCCTCCAGGCTAATCCGGGTCACAATCCGCAGCGGTATCTGCTCAGAGGAGCGTCCAGCCTTACGCTGCCGGAACGGAACCATCCGGCGCTTCTCCTCCGCGAACGAAGCGTCGGCGGAAGCCGGAATGGTCCATTCATGCACGATTTCATAGGTGATGCGGTAGGGCTCATGCTCAGCAAGCGTGATGCGGGCGTCCAGTCCCCTGGTAGTCAGCGGGGTATCGCCCTCCGGCTGGCGGAACACATATTCATTGCCGATATCGCCGCAGTTCTCATAGACGCCGAGTCCCGTGAAAGTTTTGCCGGTGCGCTTATCCGTTACATCATAGGAGCCGTCCTCCCGGATACGGACAGCCAGGAAGCCGTTTTCCATCCCCGGCTCCAGGAGCGTAAGCGGACTTGCAGCAGCCCCGGCGGATTCGCCGCCCGGTAATTGTACCCAGGCAAAGGTTGTGTAGCCGAGCGGAGGTACCTGCGCGGCTTCGAAGGTCAGCCGCACGATGCGGGCCATATAAGGCTTGCGGAACTGATCGTCCGGCAGCTCATAGCCGAACCGGGTGCCAAGATCCTCCGCCTTGCAGGCAAGGACCCGTCCGTCCGCATCTAACAGCCGCCCGCGCTCCAGCACAAGCGGAAGCTGGTCCAGCGCCTCGGCAATGGCTGCAGGATTCGGCCCCTCCTTGAAGTAGCGCTTCGCGAAGATCACTTCCACGCTTACCGTGCCGCTGCGCTCCCAGCCTGTCGTATTGAAGACCGTCACAGGAATGGCGGATTCTCCCCAGGCATCTACGTCCTTGGTTCCAATCTGACCGGAGACCGCCTTCAGACTTTCTTCAACAATAGCCTCTCCTACATGCCTGCTCTTCTCGAAGCGTGTAATCATTTCGCGGTGAACCTCATCCACGCTGCAGCCGCAGATGCTGTCATGCGGATGATTCTGCATCAGCGTCTTCCAGGCGTAAGTCAGCAGGGCGTGGGGATAAGCCTGCCCGCTGACCAGATAAGCAAGTGTTGCCAGCGGCTCGGCGCCCTTCTCCAGCAGGGTCTGACCCCGCTGGTTCAGCTGCTTCAGATAGACGCGGGCCGAAGCGGTATTCACCAGCGTTCCCCAGCCGTCCGTGTGCTGGCTGCGCAGCTCGCCGGTCACGGTCACGAGATCCTCCGGCAGTGAAGGCCCAAGCGCATGTAAGTATTGCTCGAAGCTGGAATGGACAAAATCCATGTCCGGGTACAGCTCCCTGGCCGTCTCAAGCGCATCGGCGAGATCACGCTGTACCGGCTGATGATCACAGCCGTTCATGAACAGCAGCTCCGGGGTGGAGGCATATTTGCCGGCATCAGCGATTTTTTTATCCCAGAAGATCTTGGCTTCACCTGCATCCACAGGCACCTCGTTGCCGTTGCTGTACCAGTTGGCGAAGAGCAGTCCAAGCACGCTGGAACCATCGGGGGATTCCCAGAACATCTCGGAGTAAGGCGATTCATAGCTTGTGCTGGTCAGCTCACCGACCATATTGTCGAAGCCCGTCGGCTTCACACCGCGTCCGAACACCGCAGTCCCGATGTCTGCCTGCCGGAGCAGCTGGGGCGCTTGTCCCATATTGCCGAAGGAATCCGGAAAATAACCCAGCTTGGAGATAACGCCATATTTGGCCGCGTCCTGATGACCGGTCAGCAGATTGCGGACATTCGCTTCCGAGCTGGTCAGGAACTCATCCTGGAGCACATACCAGGGACCGATGACAATGCGTCCTTCACGGATGAATCTCTCCAGGAGTTCTCTTTTCTCAGGATGAACCTGAAGATAGTCTTCAATAATAATGGTCTGTCCGTCCAGATGGAAATAACGGTAGCGTTCATCCTTCTCCAGGGTCTCCAGGAGCTCATTCATCAGCTTCGCCAGCAGAACATGATGACGCTCGTAAGGCATGTACCATTCCCGGTCCCAATGCGTGTGGGAGATCAGGTGTGCGGTTGTACGGGTCATGACAGAAACCTCCTATATCATCAGTCAATTATTTAGCTTTGGCATTCGTAGCAAATGTTTGCATACCTGCCGGGCGATCACAATATGTAACTTTTGCAGTGTAAAGGAAGGTTCATAATTCACACATTTACGGCGGGGGGCAAGCTGTAGTCAACAAGAGCAGGCCAGGCCGGAAAGGCCCGCAGCAGCGCGGTTTTACACTCCCTTAACATGACAATGCAGAACCTACATATTTACGATGTTAGCTTTGTTTCACTACACTTTGTGTTGTAAGCGTTAGCAGAGAGGCTGTCACGAAGAATGCGAAGCGGCTACATGATTTAATGTTACGAAAACTAACATAGAGAGGAGTGGGAGAATGAAGGGGAGTAATGCTGCAGTATCCGGAAATCCTTCATTGAAGAACAAGTCCCTTGGCAAAAGAATCTGGCAAAACTGGGAGCTCTATCTGTTCATGCTTCCCGCGTTATTGTATTTCCTCGTTTTTCATTACGGTCCGATGTACGGCATTCAGATCGCTTTTAAGAATTTCGTACCCTCGAAAGGAATTACGGGCAGCGAATGGGTTGGCTTTGATCATTTTGAACGGTTCTTTAATTCCTATTTCTTCTGGGATCTGCTCTGGAACACCTTCAGCATCAGCTTCTATGAACTCGCAATCGGGTTCCCGCTGCCGATCATTCTGGCGCTGGCCTTCAATGAGGTCCGCAACGGCCCGTTCAAAAAATCGGTCCAGACGGTAACCTATGCGCCGCATTTCATTTCTGTAGTGGTTATGGCGGGGATGATCATTACCTTCCTGTCGCCGTCCAGCGGAATGATTGTCCGGGCCATTGAGTTCCTGGGCCTTCAGCCGGCGGAGTTTCTGACCGATCCAGCCTGGTTCAAGACGGTATACGTCTTCTCGGGCGTCTGGCAGAGCACCGGGTGGGGAACGATTATCTATCTCGCGGCTTTGTCAGGCGTAGATCCCCAGCTGCATGAAGCGGCCATTGTGGATGGAGCAAGCCGGATCAAACGGGTGCTGCATATCAATCTGCCAACGATTATCCCCACGATTACGATCATGCTAATCCTAAATATGGGGAATATTCTGGGCCTTGGCTTCGAGAAAATTCTGCTGCTGCAGAATTCGCTTAATATGGAAGCCTCCGATGTCATATCCACCTATGTATACCGCGCCGGTCTGGTGAACGCCCAATACAGCTTCTCGACGGCTGTGGGATTGTTCAACTCGGTGGTCAATGTGATTCTGCTGGTTACCGTCAACCGGATTGCCAAACGCACCAGTGAGAACAGCCTCTGGTAGAAAGGAGTTGAAGTCTTTGGTTACTGCCATGAAAGAATCCAGGGGAGACAAGCTGTTTCTGATCAGTACCTACATTTATCTGTTCCTCGCGCTGCTGGTTGTTCTCTATCCGCTGATCTATATTCTCAGCGCTTCCATCAGTTCACCGCAGGACGTCAATTCGGGAGCCATGTGGCTGTTTCCGAAGAATGTGACACTGGACGGATACAAGCTTGTTTTTGAGAACCCGAAGATATGGAACGGTTACTGGAACACTATTGTTTACACGGTGGCGGGCACTCTGCTCAATCTCGCCGTTACGCTGCCGGCCTCTTATGCGCTCAGCAGATCTGATTTTGTCGGACGCCAGCTGTTTATGGGCCTCATATTGTTCACAATGTTCTTCAGCGGCGGACTCGTGCCGACGTATCTGCTGGTCAAGAATCTGGGCCTTATCAACAGCATGGGTGCATTGATTCTGCCGGTGGCCGCTTCGGTCTGGAACATCGTCGTGGCCCGCACCTTTTTTCAGACGACCATCCCGAAAGAATTGCAGGAAGCGGCGCACATTGACGGCTGTACGAATCTGGGGCTGTTTATCCGCATTATTTTGCCGCTGTCCGCACCGATTGTAGCCGTTATGGCCCTGTTCTATGGGGTAGGCCACTGGAACAGCTATTTCCCGTCCCTGATCTATTTGAATGATGAAGCCAAGTATCCGCTGCAGATGGTGCTGCGCCAAATCCTGGTCCTTCAGGAAATGTCGGCCGAAACCACAGGTGCTGCGATCAACGGCGAGGTGGCTATGGCCATGAATAATAAGGCAGAGACGGCATCGCTGATCAAATACGGAGTCATTGTCGTCTCTACACTGCCCATCGTGGCTGTCTATCCGTTCCTGCAGCGTTACTTTGTCCAAGGGGTCATGATTGGCTCTGTTAAAGGCTAAACGGGTAAAATGTAAAGAACATAAGGGAGGAATCATCAATGCAGACCACACGTAAACCATGGAAGCTTCTGCTGTCTTCGGCTGTGATCCTTACACTGCTGGCAGGCTGCGGCAATTCGAACGAGGGTGCAGCAAACAATAGTACCGGAGAAGTCACAGTCAACAAGGAAGGTTTCCCGATTGTTACTGAACCCGTTACCCTGACGCTGATGGCGCCGGATGTAGGGATTCAGAACTGGGAGAACATGGCGGTGCTCCAGCAGATGCAGGAGAAGACCGGCATTACGCTGGAATACAAGAATGCGCCGAAGGACAGCTTCGAGACCAAGAAGAATCTGGTGTTTGCCAGCGGGGATTACCCGGATATCTTCTATGCTGCCGGTCTGACGACCGCAGAGCAGATGAATTATGGAGAGCAGGGTATCCTGATTCCCCTGGAGGATCTGATCGAAGAATATGCTCCTAACTTCAAGGCGCTGCTGGAGGAGAATCCGGATGTCCGCAAATCAATCACAGCACCGGACGGGCATATCTATTCCTTGCCGGTGGTGGAATTCAGCCAGCATTGGTACCGCAATCCGATGTGGTATAACGGCGATTTCCTGAAGGCGCTGAATATTGACAAGCTTCCTGAAACTACGGAGGAGCTGTATACCTATCTGAAGCGTGTGAAGGAAGAAGATCCGAACGGCAATGGTACAGCCGATGAGATTCCGATTTCTTCGGTTACAACGGCCGCTGCGAACCTCCGCGATATCCGCACCTGGCTGCTGGGCGCCTTCGGCATTTATGAAGAGGAAATATATGTGGACGATGCGGACAAGGTGCATTATACGCCGCTTGAAGAAGGCTACAAGGAGTATCTGATCTATATGAACCGCCTGTGGTCCGAGGAGCTGCTGGATCATGAGAGCTTCTCGCAGACGGCGGAGCAGAAGAAGGCCAAAGCGCAGAACAACCGCGTCGCCCTCTTCTCCGACTGGCATGCCTATATGACTAAGGGCGGAGAGCCTTCAACGACAGATCCGATGTTTGCGCCGGTCCGCAGCGAATCGGTGGCTGCCCCGGCGATTGCCAAGAACAGAGGGATTACAACCGGCGCTTTTGCGATCACGAACAGCAATCCGGAGCCGGAAGCCTCGCTGCGCTGGGTCGATTATCTCTACTCCTATGAAGGCGCCTTGTTCTTCAACAAAGGGCCAGAGGGCGTTCTCTGGGAATACACCGACAAAGACAACCGGGTTAAGCAATACCTGCCTGTACCGGACGGGAAGGAAATGGAAGATTACCGGGCAACGCTGACGCCGAACTACGGTATTCCCGCTCCAACGCTGTCTATGGATGATATCAACAAAGGGCTGAAGACGGACTTTGACCTCTGGGTGGAGCAGGAAACCAAGCAGAAGCTCCTCGATAAAGGCGCACGGATTCCCTTCCCGGCCCTGTTCCTCACCGTGGAAGAACAGACCGAGATCAGCAGTCTGAATTCGGATCTGAGCACGTATGTGAAGCAGATGGAAGCGAAGTTCATCACCGGAGCCGAGCCGCTTACGGGCTGGGACAATTATGTGGCGACCGTCAAGAAGATGGGCGGAGAGCGTGTGGCCGAGATCAACCAGGCAGCCTATGACCGCTGGAAATCGAACTAATGCATTCAAACTCTATCCATCTTCTTCGAAATTTCATCCTCTGAAGTGCCGCCAAAGAGCGGCATGAATGTCTATTGCAGAAAGGTGCTGTGTAAATGATCTATAAGGATAAGACACGCCCTGTGGCGGATCGTGTACAGGACCTGCTGCAGCGCATGACCCTTGGAGAGAAGGCTGGACAGTTAGTCCAGCCTTTCGGCTGGCAGTGTTATGAGAAGCGTCCGGATGGAACCACAGGTATGACGGAAGCCTTCAAGCGCCAGGTTGCAGCCGGAGGCGTCGGCTCCCTGTATGGAACGCTGCGTGCAGATCCATGGACCGGCGTCACGCTGGAGACGGGCCTGTCCCCGAAGCAGGGAGCAGAGGCGGTCAATGCCATTCAGGCTTACGCTATGCAGGAGAGCCGGCTTGGCATTCCTATTCTGTTCGGGGAGGAGTGCTCGCACGGACATATGGCAATAGGTGCGACGGTATTTCCGGTTCCGCTGGCTCTGGGCAGCATGTGGAATCCGGAGCTGTACCGGGAGATGTGCCGGGTAGTAGCCTTGGAGACCCGCAGCCAGGGAGGAGCGGCTACCTATTCGCCGGTGCTGGATGTGGTGCGCGATCCGCGCTGGGGGCGGACAGAGGAGACCTTCGGCGAAGATCCGTTTCTGATTGCCGCCATGGGCGTGGAGGCGGTAAAGGGCTTGCAGGGCGAGCGTCTGGATGCGGAGGATTCCGTTCTGGCGACGCTGAAGCATTTCGCCGCTTATGGCAGCTCGGAAGGAGGGCGGAATTCCGCGCCCGTGCATATGGGACTCCGCGAGCTGCATGAGGTGGATCTGCTGCCCTTCCGTAAAGCGGTGGAGGCCGGAGCACTCTCGATCATGACCGCCTATAACGAGATTGACGGGGTGCCCTGCACCACGAACCGTTATCTTCTGCAGGATGTGCTGAGGGAGCAATGGGGCTTTGACGGCTTCGTGATCACGGATTGCGGAGCGCTGGGGATGCTGACGAACGGGCATAACACCGCGGACAGCGGGGAAGCGGCGGTCGCGCAGGCGCTGCTGGCCGGCATCGATATGGAGATGTCGGGAGAGATGTTCGAGAAGCATATCGCGGATGCTATCGATCATGGACGGCTGCAGGAGTCTGACCTGGACCGCGCGGCCGCCCGGATTCTGGAACTGAAGTTCAAGCTCGGGCTGTTCGACCGTCCCTATGCTGATCCCGAGCAGGCTGAGCGGACAATCGGCAAGCCGGAGCACCGGGAGCTGGCGCGGCGGATTGCCGGTGAGAGCATCATTATGCTCAAGAATGAGAACGGCACGCTACCGCTGAGCAGGCGGATTCCGAAGCTTGCAGTGATCGGGCCTAATGCGGATGCGCCGTACAATCAATTGGGCGACTACACCTCGCCGCAGCCCAAAGGCGCGATTGTAACTGTGCTGGAGGGAATCCGGCAGGCTCTAGGCGGTAATGCGGACAATGTGCTATATGCACCCGGCTGCCGGATTAAAGGTGATTCCCGGGAAGGCTTCGCGCATGCACTGGCCTGTGCAGCGGAGGCAGATGCTGTCGTGCTCGCAATCGGCGGCTCAAGTGCCAGAGACTTCGGCGAGGGAACGATTGATCTGCTCACAGGGGCTTCTGTCGTGACCGAACATTCCTGGAGTGATATGGAATGCGGCGAAGGCATTGACCGGGCCACGCTCAATCTGATGGGCGTGCAGCTAGAGCTGGCGCAGGCCATCCACAAGCTGGGTAAGCCGCTGATTGTGGTCTATATCAACGGCCGCCCGATTGCAGAGCCGTGGATTGTAGAGCATGCCGATGCCATTCTGGAAGCCTGGTACCCCGGCCAGGAAGGCGGACATGCCATTGCCGATATTCTGTTCGGCGACGTGAACCCTTCCGGGCGGCTGACGATCAGCATTCCGAAGCATGCTGGTCAGCTTCCGGTCTATTACTATAAGCGGCGGACGAGAGGCAAGCGTTATCTGGAGACGGACTTTAATGCCGAGTATCCGTTCGGCTACGGCCTTAGCTTCAGTGAATTCAAATACAGCAACTTGAAGGTAGAGCCCTCCGTCATTACAGCGGATGGCGAAGCACTTGTCTCCGTGGATGTGACCCATTCCGGTGACCGGGCGGGGAGCGAGGTTGTGCAGCTGTATATTTCCGATCTGGCCTCTGCCATTACCCGTCCGGAGAAGCAGCTCAAGGGCTTCCGCAAGATCAGCCTCCAGCCGGGAGCAACGCAGACGGTGACGTTCAGCGTCGGCCGGGAGCAGCTGGAGTATGTATCGGCGGATTTAACGCGGATCGTGGAGCCGGGTGAATTTACGATCATGGCAGGACCCCACTCTGCAGAATATCTGACCGCACCACTCCATGTGAGGGAGGAGGGCTGAGTCATGAAGCGTATGAACCGTTTCATTGAGTGGCTGGCGAAGAGGCAGTGGACAGAGAAGGTAGAGCTTGCGGAATGGAATATGCGCAAGTCCCGCTACCTCTCTCCCGGCAACTATGAGCATGAAGAGGAGCTTCACCTGAATTACAGGATTGCACGGCTGGACGGCGGCTACGGCACCACGTATTTCCTTCAGCGGGAGATTACGGTTCCGGGAGACTGGGGGCCGGAAGAGTCGGCGCTGCTCTATCTGGGGCGCGGGGAGGGCCTGCTGAAGCTTAATGGAGCGCCCTATCATGGCCTGGACAGCAATCACTGGTTCATCCCGCTGCAGCCCGGCACTGCGGGAGAAGTCCTTCAGCTGGACATCGAGCTGTATGATCCGGTGCCTGAGCCGGAGGACCCGCTGAACCGCCAGGCGGTGATCAAGCCGCCGCTTACGGGAGTAGAAATCACGCTTGTGCGTGTGAACCCGGCGGTGTACAGCCTGCTGCATACGGTGAAGATCGTGCATGAAGCGGCCCTACTGCTGCCGGAGGGAGATATGCGCCGCATCCGCAGTCTTAAGGCACTGGAGTGGGTGATGGATACACTCTATATGAAGGAGGAGCTGCTCTTGGATGGCGATGCCGTCACTGCGGCTGAACAGCAGCTGCGGACAGAAGCGGCGGCGGAACGGTCTGCGGGACTGCATCCGGGGACAATGCACATGGTGGGCCAGTCGCATATCGATATTGCCTGGCTGTGGCCAGTCCGCGAGACGGTACGCAAGGTCAGCCGGACCTTCTCCACAGTCTGCGCATTGATGAACAGATATCCGGAGTTCCGGTACTCCCAGAGCCAGCCCCAGCTGTATGCCTTCGCCAAGGAGCATTATCCGGAGCTGTACGGGCGGATTAAGGAACGGATTGCCGAGGGCCGGTGGGAATTGGTCGGCGGCATGTGGGTCGAGCCGGATTTGAACATCCCCGGCGGAGAATCGCTGGTGCGGCAGATGCTGTACGGCCAGGGCTTCTATATGAAGGAATTCGGCAAGCGCTCCACGATTGAGTGGCTGCCGGATACCTTCGGCTATTGCGCTTCTCTGCCGCAGCTGCTGAAGCAGGCCGGAATTGATTATTTCATGACGACCAAGCTCGGCTGGAATGATACCAATCCCTTCCCGCATACGCTGTTCCACTGGGTCGGCATTGACGGAACGAAGATTGTGGCCTATCAGAATCACGGCGTGAATGAGCATACCCATCCGAAGGATGTTCAGGAGCACTGGCAAGCCTATGCCCAGAAGGAACAGCATGATGAGCTGATGCTGCTCTACGGCCACGGCGACGGCGGAGGCGGGGTTACCCATGAAATGCTGGAATACGTGGCCCGCACGGACCTGGCGCCGGGCCAGCCCGTCAGCAAATTCTCTACGGCGGAGGCTTTCTTCTCGGAGATCGGCTTGCGCCAGCCGGAGCTTCCGGCATGGCATGGAGACCTCTATCTGGAGCTTCACCGGGGAACCTTCACAACGCATGCCTTCAATAAGCGCAGCAACCGCAAGGCGGAGGTCTTATACCGGCAAGCGGAGATCTGGAGCGTGCTCGCGCAGAAGAACGGGCTTCCGGAGCCTGTGCAGCCGGAGCTGAAGATGGAGCTGGAGCTGCTGCTGAAGCATCAGGAGGAGCTGGCGGAAGGCTGGAAGCTGCTGCTGCTTAACCAGTTCCATGATATCATTCCCGGCACTTCGATTCCGGAGGTATATGCCACTTCGCGGGAGCAATACGCGGACATATTCAGCATAGGCCAGCGGGTGCTGGATACCTCACTCCGTGCCTTGGCAAGCAAAGTGAATACTACGGGAGAGGGCCGTCCCTATGTCGTCTTCAACAGCCTGGGCTGGGAACGCACAGAGCTGATCCGGCTGGAGGGAGACCGCAGTCTGGCGGCGCTGCAGGCGTTCGATGAAGACGGCCTGCTGGACAGTGAAGGCTGGAGCACGGATGAAGACGGCGGCAGCTATACCCTGGTTATCCGGGTCCGCAAGGTTCCTGCTTTTGGCTGCCGGACATTCTGGCTGCGGGAGGCGGCTGCGCCTGCCGGCGAACAGCCTGGGCGGCAGGCCGAGCCCGTCAGTGTAGACGGTTTCCCGGAGCAATGGGAGACGGACCACTATATTCTTAACTTTAATGAAGACGGGGAAATCAGCCGCTGGGTTGACAAAAGCGCCGGCCGGGAGCTGCTTCAGCCCGGACAGACCGGCAATCAGCTGCAGTTCTATCATGACACCCCGCCTTTGTGGGATGCCTGGGACCTCGACCCGCGTTATGAAGAGCAGCCTGCGGGCAAGGCGAAGCTGCTGGACCGGCAAGTTGTCACAAGCGGACCTGTGCTGACCGTGCTGAAATTCCGCTGGCAGCTGAATGAATCCCTGATTGAGCAGGAGATCATTCTGCCCCGGCACAGCCGCAGGGTGGATTTCCGGACTAACGTAAGCTGGAGGGAGCAACATAAGCTGCTGAAGGTTGCTTTTCCGGTGGACATTGTGGCCGCAAAGGCTACGTACGAGATTCCATTTGGAGCGCTGGAGCGTCCGACTCACCGCAATACCAGCTGGGAGCAGGCGCAATTCGAGGTCTGCGGACACCGCTGGGCAGATCTGTCCGAAGGCGGCTATGGCGTCAGTCTGCTGAACGACTGCAAATACGGCTATGACATTCATGACGGGGTGCTGCGCCTGTCGCTGCTGCGTTCTCCCCGCTGGCCTGACCGTAATGCGGATCAGGGTGAACATGAATTTACGTATTCCCTGTATCCCCACGGCGGAGAGTGGCGGCAGGCTGACGTTGTAAGGGAGGCGGCTGAACTGAATGAACCGGTGCAGGTGATTGGCGAGCAGCCGCATTCAGGCCGTTATTCAAGTACTTATGCCTGGCTCAACTTCCAGAGCAGTCATGTGATGCTGGACACGATCAAGAGTGCAGAGGACGGCAGCGGAGTTATTGTCCGGATGTATGAATCTGCAGGCAGCAGAGGGACGGCTGCGCTGGACTGGAAGGATGCAGATATCCGTGCCTGCCGGGTCAATCTGCTGGAGAGTGAGACGGGCACGCTGGAGACTTCCGGCGGAGCGGCCTCGCTGTCCTTTAGACCCTATGAGGTCCAGACGGTCAAACTATATAAGAAGCACGAAAGAAATTAACAGAAAGCAAAAGAAGCGGAGGGGAAATTTGGAACTGTAGGAGCGGTAGCGACCGCCTTTGTCAACGGATTTCCCCCGCGAGTACAGCGGAATAATTCAAGAAATCTGTTGACAACAGTGGCCGGAAGTCCAAATGTTCACCGCAGTGACGATGAAGCTTCAAGGTTGGAAAAGTGACGGAGGAGAATTGGGGGAATGACATTGATTGAACATGACAACCTTGAAGAATATCAGGATCCGGTAAATTACGATCTTGAATTCGGTGGTGAAACTGTAGGAGCGGTAGCGACCGCCTTTGTCAACGGATTTCCCCCGCGAGTACAGCGGAATAATTCAAGAAATCTGTTGACAACAGTGGCCGGAAGTCCAAATGTTCACCGCAGTGACGATGAAGCTTCAAGTTCAAAACTTAAGTGCGTCCTATATATACCACGAACCTTATTCGCAGGAGGAATAGACATGCAAATCACAAGACATCCGAATAATCCTATAGTCGTCCCGGGCGGCTATGAATGGCGCAAGGTTACGGTCTTCAATCCTGCGGTCATCATCGATAATGGGAAATTCTACATGATTGAGCGTACCGCCGGTTCCCTGACCCCGTGCAAGAATTATCTGGGCCTGCTGGAGAGCGAGGATGGTGTGAACTTTACCCACGTGAAGGATGAGCCGATTGTGACGCCCGATATGCTGGGATTCCCTTACGGCAGTGTACAGGACCCGCGGATTGTCAAAATTGACGGAACCTTCTATCTGAACTACGCCCTGCGCCCCTGCGCCATGAGCTATTATCCTACCGGGGCAGGGGTGCCGCAGCGCTCCATTCCGGAATATCCGGACGGGTGGGGGGAGCAGGAAGGCCACTGGCTGACCCGTTCCTCCATTCTGAAATCGGATAATCTGCTGGACTGGGAGTTTGTGGCGGACACGACGCCGCTGGACATCAATGACCGGGACAACATTCTGTTCCCTGAGAAAATCGGCGGCAAATTCGTGCTGCTGCGCCGCCCCGAGGAATATGTGGGAGAAGCCTACGGAACCGAGAAGGCGGCCATGTGGATTACCTACTCCGAGGATCTGGTGAATTGGGAAGAGCCCAAGCTGCTCGCCACCGCCGGGAACCTGTCCTGGGAGTCGCGGAAGATCGGAGGCTCCTCGCCTCCGGTGCGTACGGACAAAGGCTGGCTGGTGCTCTATCACGGCGTTGACGAGGATATTGTCTACCGTGTAGGGGCGATGCTGCTGGATCTGGAGCAGCCGGAGAAAATCATTGCCCGGACGCATAATTTCATCATGGAGCCGGAGACCTACTACGAGAAATTCGGATTCCAGATTCCGAATGTCATCTTCCCGACCGGTAATGTGGTCAAGGACGGGCTGCTCTATATCTATTACGGGGTAACGGATACGGCGATTGCACTAGCGACCGTTCCGCTGGATGAGCTGGTTGAGCATATTCTCCAGGAAGGCAGTAGCACAATAATCTCATAAAGCGGGGCACTTGATTCGTTGCCGGCAGAATGGAGACTGCTTAAGAAGCGCTGTAGACATCAATGTTGTACGTTGTGCAACTTTTATTCATAGACAGCCGGGTGTTCAGGAAGATTGTTGTATGAAATACAAGAATAATCCTCTCAAGCCGCTTGAAAAAGGTGAAATCCTGCCTTTTGTACAACAATTGTAGATTTGGATCGAACTGATGAGGGAAATGTTGTATTATGGGCAGGATTTTATACTGCGGCAACAGCTGCCGCACGGAAGTCCGGCTATTCCCAGGGTGAAGGCTTGGTTGTATGTCAAAATCTTAAGTTCAGCCTATTCGGGCAGGGCGGAGGCTCCGTCCGCTTTAAACCGGTCTTTTCGCAGCAGCCCCCTTCAAGGCATGTTCCTTGCGGTACTGCCCCGGCGTCAGACCGGTTTCTTTTTTGAACTTGCGGATGAAGTTCGGCGCATCCAGATAACCTACCTGCTCAATGATCTCCTTGAGCGGTGAGCTCGTGTTCACCAGCAGCCGGATGACCTCATCCACACGCCGCTGCCAGATATATTGTGAGAAATTGCTGCCGGTCTTCTCTTTGAAGCTCCGGCTTAAATAAGAGGTTGAAATGGCGAACTTAAGCGCCACATGCTCCAGGCTGAGGGTGTAGTCTGCGAACTGCTGGTCCACGTAAGCCAGGATGTCGTCCATTAATGAAGACTCACTAGTCTCCGTATTCCGCTCAACCTGCGCGCAAATGGCGGCAGCCAGAACGAGCAGACGGCTCTCCAGCTCTTCAAGCGTCTCGAAGGAGGTCAGCTCCGGTATATTGGCGAACACCTCGTCCATGCCAAGCTCGGAGGCGGTGCGCAGAAAAGCGTTCAGCAGATCGAAGCAGATACAGCGCAGCAGATGAACCTGCAATGGCTCACCCTTGATGGTATCGATGGTGTCGGCGATCATCTGGACGGCGACTGATTCGTTGCCCTGCTTCAGGCTCTGCTCCAGCTTCAGCATGGATTTGCGCGGAATCCAGAAGCTCTCGGCGGCGGACGGATTCAGCTCTGCCAGCTGCTCGAAGTAGGTTACCTGTCCGCTGCGCCGGATCATCCGGTGCTCCAGTGCTGCTGCAGCCTCAATGAAGGATTGGTTAAGCCGCGCCAAGTCCCTGTAGGCCATGCCGACACCGATACTCAGAGCCAGCTGCGAGTGCTCGCGGATCACTGCCTGAATCGCTTCGATCACCTGTTCCATACGGCTCTGAACCGGCATGTCCTCTTCGCCGGGGAGTGAAATAATCAGGGCGAACTGGTCCTTAACCGAGAATTCAACACCGAAGATCTGGGCATCTGGTCCGGGAATAGAAACATTGCTGAGCATCTCCTGCAGCAGATGGCGTTCCTGCCAGGACTTGCCGCCCGGCACAGGTTCATCCCAGGACAGGATGGCCGAGAAATAGAGGCCTTGTCCCTGAGGATGACTGAAGCCTGCGCTGAGGATCATCTGCTCAATCTCGGGATCATCCGGCTTGCCGTGCTTGAGCAGCAGCAGCATGCACTGGTTGCGGACGAAGGGCTCCTGAAGATCAATTCTGGCGCTGTAATCGTGGAGAGTCTGGCGGATCCATTCCCATTCATTGCGGAGCTTGGACGTGTCGTTGCCGCTGCTGCGCAGCTTGGCGAATTCCATCAGATCCCGGATCGGATGGTACTGCCGCTTGGCCAGCAGCAGTGCGGCAGCTATGCCGGTAATGACCGTAATACAGAACACGATCAGGATCAGGGTCTGGACGTGTGCAACGCGGCTGAAGAACTGGAAGCTTGGCATCGTGGTCACATAGGTCCAGCCATTCTCTTCGGATTTTACTGAAACAACGGAATACTGTTCCCCGTCCAGCTCCAGATTATGGATACCCGGCTCAAGTGCGGACAGATTCTCAAGCTCGTCCTGGGGAAGGCTGACGCCATGGCTGTTCGCGGTCAGCACCTCTCCGGAGGCGCCAAAAATATAGCTGCTTCCCGAGAAATCACTCAGAATCGAATCCATGACCCCGGTAAGATTGGATTCTTTCAGCAAATAGACAACGGTGCCATAAGGAAACGGGTCATTCGGTTTAATGGGTACGAGCATGACCAGCATAGGCTCCACACGGGAATTGACCGTTACATTCTCGGCGGGGCGTACCAGCGGCTGCCGGGTTTCATTCAAGTCCCGCCGCAAGTCTTCCGGGGTCCAGCGCTCGAACTGATAGAGGGTATCAAAGGTGACATGAAGATCAGCCAGACCGCGGTAAGAATAGATGTTGGAATCGTCATGGAAATAGAGGAGCAAATCCTCCGCAATGCTGCTGCTGGCCTTGTAATTCGCCAGGGCCTGGATGGCCTCCAGGCTGTAGTATGGATGCCGTACCATATAGGGAGTCAGGTGTTTGTCATAGGCGATTCTCCCCGATATTTCCTGAAGCTCATTCATACGGTCATCTATGGTGCTTTTCACCTGGTTAAGCTGATTGACATTGGATTGTTCAATCTCGACACGCAGGCCCTTGACGGCGTTTTCATAGACGAAGATGGTTACACCGGTGAGAGGGATAAGGAACATAAGGATGTAGGAAAATGCATATTTCAGCAGCAGCCTTGATTTGAAATGATTCCAGCTGAGCCTGAACCTGTTGAGCAAGGATGGCTTGAGTGCCGGATTTGCCATGAAGCAGTCCCTCCAGTGTTAAGATATTCGGATTAGAAATCTTGGAATTATAAATCACTGTTCTCTTCTGGATAACACTTATGCTAATATAAACATTATAACATTATAATCTTTAAAATGGAGTAGCAACTCAAGTTTATTAAAATATTAGGGTGTATATGCTTCTCCATATTAAATATAAGAATGTACAGGTTTCATGTCATTAACCATTTTTTAGATTTCGCTTATCTATCCGGGTTGAAGAAGGAGATGGGAAGAGTGGGCACAGAGAATGTCCTGCGCAATTTGCAGCTTGTTGGCGGGCAGAGGGTTGATATTGCTATTCAGGACGGGGTCATCACCGCCATTACACCGCCAGGCCAGGCTGAAGGAGAGAACAGCATGGACTGTTCCGGGTTATATGTATCCAGCGGATGGATTGATCTGCATGTGCATGCCGTGCCGGAGCTTGATCCCTATGGCGATGAAATCGACGAAATTGGTGTGAAGCAGGGGGTAACCACCCTGGTCGATGCCGGAAGCTGCGGCGCAGACCGGATCGGGGATTTTTATACCGGGAGTCTGAAGGCTGCAACACGGGTGTTTGCTTTGTTGAATATTTCAAGGATCGGGCTGGAACGGACCGATGAGCTGTCGCAGCTGGAATGGATTGACCGGTCCAAGGCCCTGGAGGCGGCAGCCGCCTATCCAGAATTCATTGTCGGCCTCAAAGCCCGCATCAGCCAAAGTGTCGTTAAAGACAGCGGTATACAGCCGCTTAAGCTGGCGCGTGCACTGTCGGAAGAAACGAAGCTTCCACTTATGGTGCATATCGGTTCTGCTCCGCCGGCGGTCACCGAAGTGCTGGAGCTTCTACAGCCGGGCGATGTGATCACCCATTATCTTAACGGCAAGTCCAATAATCTGTTCCATGAGGACGGCACACCGCTGCAGGAGCTGCTGGATGCAGCCGCCCGGGGGGTTCATCTGGATGTGGGGCATGGCACGGCGAGCTTCTCCTTCCGGGTTGCGGAACAGGCGAAGGCGGCAGGCATTGCCCTGAATACCATCAGCACGGATATTTACCGGGGCAACCGTCTGAACGGGCCGGTGTACAGTATGTCGAATGTGCTGACGAAATTCCTCTATCTAGGCTACAGTCTGGAAGAGGTCATCCGCGCGGTCACAAGCAGCGCAGCGGAGTGGCTCGGCAAGCCGGAGCTTGCCCAAATAAGAGTAGGGCAGCAGGCGAACCTGACCTTGTTTGCCGTGGAAGCAGGCGGGAAGCAGCTTAAGGACTCGGAAGGCGATGTCCGGGCCGCGCATTACTATATTGAGGCTAAAGGAGTCTATGCGAATGGGTCACTCATTACAGGCTAGATATGGATTGAAGCGTGTGATTAATGCCAGTGGAAGAATGAGCATTCTTGGCGTTTCCGCCCCGACGGATTCGGTCATGGAGGCGATGAAGCAGGGCGGACAGCAGTACGTGGAAATTGCGGATCTTGTGGACAAATCCGGTGATTATATTGCCCGGCTGCTTGGCTCTGAAGGGGCGGTTGTCGTCAACTCGGCATCCAGCGGCATTGCGCTGTCGGTGGCAGCCATCGTGACCGGCGGAGATTCGCGGCTCAGCCTCCGCCTGCACCAGGAGCCGGTGCTGAAGAATGAAATAATTATGCTGAAGGGCCATAATGTGCAGTATGGAGCGCCTGTTGAAACCATGGTATTCCTTGGCGGCGGCCGGGTCGTGGAAGCCGGATATGCCAATGAAGGCCGGAAGGAGCATATTGAACAGGCGATCGGTGAGCGTACTGCAGCCATACTTTATGTCAAATCCCATCACGCTGTCCAGAAGAACATGATTTCTGTGGAAGAGGCCTGGGAGGTTGCACAGCGCAGAGGGGTGCCGCTGATTGTGGATGCGGCAGCGGAAGAGGATCTGCTCAAATATGTCCAATATTCCGATCTGGCCATTTACAGCGGTTCGAAAGCTATTGAAGGCCCTACCTCGGGTATTGTTGCCGGCAAGAAGAAATACATCGGGTGGTTGAAGGTACAGCTCCACGGGATCGGCCGCAGCATGAAGGTCGGCAAAGAGACGACCTTCGGACTGCTCCAGGCACTGGAGGAATACCAGGATAAAGCCGACAACAGCGAACTGGAAAAGCAGGCGCTGGAGGCTCTGCAGCCGCTGGCCGCTCTTCCCGGAACTTCGGTCCGCATCGTGCAGGATGAAGCGGGCAGAGCGATTTTTCGTGGACGGGTCCAGATTGATGCCTCTGCGGCGGGAGTAGACGCCAAGACCGTTAATGACCAGCTGCGTGAAGGCGGAATTGCAGTGTATACCCGGGATTATGGCGTTAAGCAGGGCTATTTTGATATCGATCCAAGGTCGCTGCAGGGAGATGATCTTCAGGTCATCGTAAGCAGAATCAATGAAATCGTGGGGGGCAAACAAGAATGAGCAATATTCAGCAGCGCCTGTATAAGAACAGAGCCGCACTTAATGTGCTGGCCGGCAGTATCGGGAATGCCAAGGATATCTATGAGGCTGCGGAAGGGCATGTTCTGGTAGGCGTGCTCTCCAAAAATTATGCCACGGCGGAGCAGGCAGCCGCTGCCATGGCCGAATATGGCCAATCGATTGAAGATGCCGTATCGATCGGACTCGGGGCCGGAGACAACCGCCAGGCGGCCGTTGTGGCAGAGATTGCCTCAAGCTACGCGGGAAGCCATATCAATCAGGTATTTCCGGCAGTGGGGGCAACCCGCGCCAATCTGGGAGCGAAGGACAGCTGGATTAACAGCCTGGTCTCCCCCTGCGGACAGCCGGGCTATGTAAATATATCGACCGGCCCAATCAGCGCGGGGAGTACTCCGCATGCGATTGTTCCGGTTCATGCCGCCATTGCGCTCGTTCGTGACATGGGGGGCAATGCGCTCAAGTATTATCCGATGCAGGGGCTGAAGCTGGAAGAAGAGTACCGTGCGGTTGCCAAAGCCTGCGGGGAAGCCGGATTTGCTCTGGAGCCAACCGGCGGAATCGACCTGGATAACTTTGGCCCCATTCTGGAGATTGCGCTTCAGGCAGGCGTGCCGCAGGTTATACCGCATGTCTATTCTTCTATTATTGATCCGCAGACGGGGAGCACGAACGTGCAGGATGTCCGCAGACTGCTTCAAACGATGAAATCGCTGGTGGACCAGTATGCCTAGGATTGCTGCTTTTGGCGAAGTGATGATGCGGCTGCAGGTCCCGGGCTATGAAACGCTGGCCCAGAGCAGCAGGCTGGAGTATTCTTTTTCCGGCAGCGGGGTGAATGTAACGGCAGCACTCTCCAGATACGGCCACAACGGGGCTCTCATCACCACCTTGCCGGAAACTCCGGTGGGTGAAGCGGCGATCGCTTATCTGCGTAAGCTTGGGGTGGATACGTCTCTGATCAACCGGGGCGGCAAGCAGCTGGGAATGTATTTTCTGGAGAATGGTTTTGGAGCCCGTCCCGGCAGAGTCACCTACACAGACCGGCTGGGCAGCAGCTTCAATACCGCAGAGGCAGGCAGTTATGATATGGCTGCTCTTGTCTCCCGTGTGGATGTCCTTCATTTGTGCGGCATTACGCTGGCTATGAATGAAGGTGTGCGCCAGCAGATGAAACGGTTTGCTGCAGAAGTGAAAGGTGCCGGGGGCAAGGTTGTCTTTGACTGTAATTACCGTCCAGCGCTATGGGGGGCAGACGGTTATGCCAAGGCCCGCCCGCATTATGAGGAGCTGCTTACGCTGGCGGATACGGTGATGATGAATGAGAAGGATGCACAGTATATTCTTGGCATCGGAACTGGAGAATATGATAGAATAACACAGTTGAAGCAAGCGATTCCAGAAGTGGCGGACCGCTTCGGAATCGGAACGGCAGCGGGAACCCACCGTGAGATTAACGCTGACAATACACATTCCCTGACGGGATATATTTATCATCAGGGAACGTTTGGATTTTCCCGCAAGCTGACCTTCCCTGTGTTTGACCGGATCGGTGCGGGAGATGCTTTTACCAGTGCGATCATCCATGGTGAATTGCAGCAGTACCCGCAGCAGCAGACGGTTAATCTGGCAGCGGCGGCGGCGATGCTGGCCCACACCACCCAAGGCGATACAGCGCTGTTTACCGAGAGCGAGGTGCTCCGGGCGCTGTGTGGTCATACCTTAGATGTTGAAAGGTAGTGAACGAAAGCGTGTCTCTGAAACGCAAGCAAGGCCCCTTATACCAGCAGATCCAAAAAATCCTCAAAGACCGGATTCTGCACGGGGTATACCCTCTCGGCAGCATCATTCCGTCTGAACCGCAGCTGGAAAAGGAATTCGGCGTCAGCAAAATGACGGTCCGGGGCGCGGTCCAGGAGTTGTCCCAGGAAGGTTATGTGCAGAAGAAAAGCGGGATCGGAACGATAGTGACGCGCAATACTTCCTATCAGAAGCTCTCCAAGGGCAAACGGTTTACGGAGCTGCTCGTAGAGGAGGGCCATAAGCTGGAAAAAAGACTGCTGGGGTCCGGGCTGGTCGTCCATGATACCGGTACAGAAGAATATAACCGTTACGGACCGTATTGCCAGCGTATTGAACGTCTCTATATTCTGAACGGACAGCCTTATATTCATCTGGTACACTTCCTGACGGCAGCCGCCCTGCCCGGCGGCGGGGCCAGACCCATGGATAAGGATATCCACTCTCTCTATGACTCTCTGGAGGAGAACGACATTGTGCTGGAGAACT
The DNA here is from genome assembly GCF_000802655.2 of Paenibacillus sp. IHB B 3415. Taxonomy (NCBI): domain Bacteria; kingdom Bacillati; phylum Bacillota; class Bacilli; order Caryophanales; family Paenibacillaceae; genus Paenibacillus; species Paenibacillus sp. IHB B 3415. Next base: position 33,057 of record NZ_JUEI01000020.1, read on the forward strand.
TCAAGGACCGTTTCTTTGTAGAGCCTGCGCCTCCAGAGGTATGTCTTCTGCTGGAGATTCCGCCGGGGACGCATGTGCTTAAGCGCCTGCGCAACTCCTATGACGGGGAAGGCAGACTGATTGAACACAGCATCGGCTGCTATAACACAGAGCTTCATCATTATCTGGTCAGTTACGACACCTGAAGCTGGATTGAAATAAGGGTGGATTTATCACAAGAAATTAAGACGGGTACCGTTATTCTCCGACTCTCGCTGCTTGCGGCGGGATTTTTTTGTTGTGGCCCGTGAAAAAGGCTTGAATTATCCTTTTATTAAACTAATAAAACATAGGGAAATAATGAGAATTTTATCTTTCCAAATGACATGGTTTGTGAGAGAATAGGTACAATTCTTAATTGTTAACCTTTGCCATTATACCTTTAGAGGAGGAAATACCCCATGTCAGAAGAGCGCAAGCTGTCATTTGAAACCTTAACCGTTCATGCAGGCCAGGAGATTGATCCAACTACTTTAGCCCGTGCTGTACCGCTGTATCAGACCACATCCTACGGTTTCCGTGATGCAGAGCATGCTGCCAATCTGTTCGCGCTTAAGGAGTTCGGCAACATCTATACCCGGCTGATGAACCCGACCACCGATGTGTTCGAACAGCGCCTTGCGGCGCTGGAGGGCGGGGCGGGTGCACTTGCGACAGCTTCCGGAGCAGCGGCTATTTCCTTCTCTATTTTGAATATTGCCGGTGCAGGGGATGAGATTGTTTCCTCTGCAAGCCTCTATGGCGGGACGTATAATCTGTTCTCGACTACGCTGCCGAAGCTGGGGATTAAGGTGCATTTTGTCGATTCGGATCATCCGGAGAACTTCCGGGCAGCGATTACGGACAAAACCAAAGCGCTTTACGCCGAAACCATCGGCAATCCGCAGGGTAACGTGCTGGATATCGAAGCAGTGGCGGCTATCGCCCATGAGCACGGGATTCCACTGATTGTCGATAATACCTTCCCAAGCCCGTACCTGCTGCGTCCGATTGAACACGGGGCAGATATAGTAGTGCATTCGGCTACCAAGTTCATCGGCGGTCACGGCACCTCTATCGGCGGAATTATTGTGGACGGCGGCAAGTTTGACTGGAAGGCAAGCGGCAAGTTCCCCGGCCTTACAGAACCGGACCCAAGTTATCATGGGGTAGTCTACACTGAAGCTGTAGGACCCATTGCCTATATCATAAAAGCACGCGTACAGCTCCTTCGTGACCTCGGTGCGGCGATCTCGCCTTTCAACTCCTGGCTGCTGCTGCAGGGACTCGAAACGCTGCATTTGCGTCTGGAACGCCATAGCCAGAATGCCCTCAAGGTAGCCCAGTATCTCGAAGCGCATGATTCTGTGGAGTGGGTAAGCTATGCCGGGCTGCAGAGTCATCCTTCCTATGAGCTGGCGAAGAAATATCTGCCCAAAGGCCAGGGTGCCATCCTTACCTTCGGAATCAAAGGCGGAGCAGCGGCAGGCGTCAAGCTGATTGAGAATGTGAAGCTGTTCTCCCATCTGGCCAATGTCGGTGATTCCAAGTCGCTGATCATCCATCCGGCAAGCACTACACATCAGCAGCTGTCAGACGAAGAACAGATTACGGCCGGTGTTACTCCGGAGCTGCTGCGCTTGTCCATCGGTACGGAGTCGATCGATGATATCCTCTACGATCTGGAGCAGGCGATCGCTGCCAGCCAGCAGTCGTAAATATAAGTATCGTCCCACGATTTCCAAGGGTATAAGGATGCACAGTATAATAATGCTATGTCTTAACCTGAGGGCACAATTCAATTGAATTGTGCCTTTTCATTGTTCCATTGGAAATTACGATATTCGTCTGTTGTGGATAAGTTTCTCTGGAATTTGAAGCAGGTCCGTCTGAAGGACGAATGTGTTCTTGTATCCGGAATTCCACAGAATTTCCGGCAGTCGGAGGCTTGGAAAATCAAAGGGATAAATCCCTCTGAATCGGCTGAAAGTGGGCGGCAGAAGAAAATCAAAGGGATAAATCCCTCTGAATCTGCCGAAAGTGGGCGGTAGGAGAAAATCAAAGGGATAAATCCCTCAGATTCCGCCGAAAGTGGGCGGTAGGGGAAAGACAAAGGGATAAATCCCTCTGAATCCGCCGAAAGTGGGCGGTAGGAGAAAATCAAAGGGATAAATCCCTCTGAATCCGCTGAAAGTGGGCGGCAGGCAGGAATGAGGGGCAAAAGTGCCCCCGAATCCGCCAAAGGTGGGCGGCAGGAGGGAATGAGGAGCAAAAGTGCCCCTGAATCCGCCAAAGGTGGGCGGCAGGCGGGAATGAGGGGCAAAAGTGCCCCTGAATCCGCCAAAAGTGGGCGGCAGGCAGGAATGAGGAGCAAAAGTGCCCCTGATTTTACCGGCGGCTGCCCCGGAAGCAGTCAGAATAGAGCAATGTGAAATGGGCTTAAAATTTACATCAGCTGCACAGGCTGCATAGCTTCGGCTGATTCACCCGTTAGGGGGATTTTGTTCTTCGATTGGAGATAGCCAGTTCCCGGAACTGCTCGGGTGTAAGATCCACTGAGGGTGCCTGAATTTGAGTGAATATCTTGTCCCTCCAGCTTTTTCATGAATAATCCGAAGAAGGCTTCTTGATAAAAGTCAAAGAAGCAGGAACTTTCCCCCACAGTAGCTACACGATATTTAACGATAACCGCTTAAATCTGTTCAGGAGATTTGAAATAGGCAATAAGGGACGAAATCATATCCGAACATTTGGAGTACTGACAGCAGAGCAATATTGGATATAAGCAAAAGCAGGAGTACAAGTAACCGCCTATTTTTAATAAGGTTATCGTCTAATTGCATAAGCTCCTCCTGCGTAGTGTTTATCGAGATTACTAACAAATGGAAAATATGGGGAATGAGAAAACACTAATCCAGTATAGTATAAGTGCTGTTGGCGGAAAAAAGATGGTTCCGGTATTGTAAATCGGTAAAATCACAAGTTTATAGGGCTGCGCCGTATTCATTTGATACCGTTTGCATATTTCGGGACCTTTACCAGTATTTATAGATTGAAGCATCGTAAAATGCCGGTGGCATCGCCATAAGGGGAGCAACGCCGACAGCAATCCAAAGTTAAAAAAGGTGGGTGCGATGATGAAGGGTGAACGTCAGCAGGATCAGAATCAAAATAATGAGGAGCGCCCGTTCAAGTATAATGCCGGCGACCGGACTATTGGCATGGAGATGAGCCAGTCTGCATCTGTAGCTTCCGCTGCAGCGGAATTTCTTACCGACGGAGAGCGGCGTAAGAGTAGTGGGAACATGAGCCGGACCTATTTCCGCCGTCCGGGTGAACGTCCGGCTTTTCTGGTGCTGCGCGGAGTACTCCGCGGGTTTTCTTGTTGTATAGGAAATTACGATATTCGTCTGTTGTGGATAAGCTTCTCTGGAAATTGGAGCAGGTCCGTCTGAAGGGCGAATGTGTTCTTGTATCCGGAATTCCACAGAATCCCCGGAAGTCGGAGGCTTGGAAAATCAAAGGGATAAATCCCTCTGAATCCGCCGAAAGTAGGCGGCAGGCAGGAATGAGGGGCAAAAGTGCCCCTGAATCCGCCAAAAGTGGGCGGCAGGCGGGAATGAGGGGTAAAAGTGCCCCTGAATCCGCCAAAAGTGGGCGGTAGGGGAAAGACAAAGGGATAAATCCCTCTGAATCCGCCGAAAGTGGGCGGTAGGAGAAAATCAAAGGGATAAATCCCTCTGAATCCGCTGAAAGTGGGCGGCAGGCAGGAATGAGGGGCAAAAGTGCCCCTGAATCCGCCAAAAGTGGGCGGCAGGCGGGAATGAGGGGTAAAAGTGCCCCTGAATCCGCCAAAAGTGGGTGGCAGGCGGGAATGAGGAGCAAAAGTGCCCCTGATTTTACCGGCGGCTGCCCCAAACAAAGCAGTCAGAATAGAGCAATGTGAGATGGGCTTAAAATCTACATCAGCTGCACAGTCTGCATAGCTCGGGCTGATTCACCCGTTAGGGTGATTTTGTTCTTCAATGGATCACACACTAGAGTTACATAAGGACATGTTGGATCAGCGGCACTCAGGATATGCGGTGTGGGGATCCAGCGCTCAACCTTGGTCATTGTCCTCTTCTCATCGATGCTTATTGCTTCAACAAATTCCTCCTCCCAGACGCCTCTAAGGTACTTGCCCATTTATCAACTTCAGTACACTTAATATTTCGTTTATTAAGTATTTCTGTAAGCTTTGTCTTTGTCATCAGGCTTCATCTCTTTCGTTATATTCCACATTATGATGAAAATGCCCAAAGAACCATTTCCCAGAGTGCAGTCTTGACTTAATGTTCGAAATAAAAGACATACTTAATACTTTATTTTTCAGTCTAGAACTCTATTTTCATTTTTTGACATCTATATCCTGTAGAATTAACAGATCAAATGAGATCATTTGATTTCCAAGATAAATTGTTGCAAAAAGCAACAATAATAAATTTTATCTCTATATAAATAATTAAACGTTGAATTATTGCAACGATATGCTATACTAAATTCGAATACGATGTATCAAGATATCCAGAGGAGAAGATATGATGGAACAGTATTTCTTTCAAACAGCCCGCAGCATTATCGCGGGTTGCGGCTCCTTGGAGCGGATTGTGGAGCATCTGCAAAGACTGGGGGCTCTGAAATCGGTACTGCTTGTATCCCAGCCCTTTCTTCGAAGCAGCGGCACGCTGGATGAAGTTACAAATCGCCTGAAGAGCGGCGGGATCGCCGTGCACTGGAATACCGATGTTCAGCCTGAACCGACCATCGCCCAATTGGAAGCGCTCTCCGGTGCAGTAGCTGAAATTCCTTGCGATGTCATTATCGGTATCGGCGGAGGCAGTGTGCTGGATGTTGTCAAGCTTCTGTCTGTCATGAAGACCAACAGCCTCTCTGTCCGTGACATGCTGGGGACGGATCTGATTCCGAATCCGGGCATTCCGACGGTCCTGATTCCCACCACCTCGGGCACAGGCTCGGAAGTGACACCCAACGCTATAGTGACTTTGCCGGAGGAAGAGCTGAAGATCGCTGTTGTCAGCCGGTACCTGCTGCCGGCATTAGTCATTCTGGACCCGCTGTTGACGCTTGGTTTGCCGCGTGATATTACAGCCTCGACAGGAATGGATGCCTATACTCATGCGCTTGAATCGTTTATTTCCAACAAGGCCAACCGGTTCAGCGACATGTTCGCACTTGAATCCATCCGCAGCATTTCTGCCAGTATCCTGCAGGCCTATCACCACGGAGACGACAGAAAAGCACGGGAGGATATGCTGATCGGTTCCATGTACGGCGGAATGGCATTGACCTGCGCCGGAACGGCAGCTGTACATGCCTTGGCTTATCCGATTGGCGGGAAATTTCATGTGCCGCACGGAGTGGCCAATTCCATGCTTTTGCCGCATGTAATGGAATTTAATTTCGATGTCATTGTGGAACGGCTGGCTCTTGTAGCCGGAGCGATGGGGCTTCAGACCGGAGAGGGAAGTCAGTGGGATGCGGAGCAGGTGATCGGGCAAATCCGGCTGTGGACGCAGGAGATGAGCATTCCTCAGGATTTGACGCTCTTCGGAGCTGCGCGCGGGGATATTCCCGGGCTTTCACTCGCGGCCTCGCAGGTTACCCGGCTGATGGCTAACAACCCGAAGGTGATGACGCTGGATGACATCGGTGCGGTATACGGCAAGCTGTTTCACTAAGGAATGGTTTGATGCTGCCTAATGAACGGCGGCTGGGTTATAATGGCATTAAAAAAACAAGGATGAATAGCTGCATGAAAATTAAAGCAATTGTCATTGCTCCTTACCCGGGGTTATCTGAATTAACGTTAAGCTTACAGAATGAGCTGCAGGAGTTTGAGATTGTAGTGGAGCATGGAGATCTGTCGAGGGTGCTGCCGCTGATCGGCCGCATTCACTCGGAAGGTTACGATATCATTATCAGCAGAGGCGGGACGGCAAAGCTGCTGCAAAAGCATTCCTATCTGCCCGTTGTGGAAATTCCCGTTTCCGGATTCGACATATTACGGATCCTGACGCTGGTAAAGGGATACAATGCCAAATGTGAAATGATCGGATTTCCCAATATCATCGAAGGCTTTATGTCCGTGTCCAGCTTGATGGAGGTCGATATTTCATACACGGTTATCCATCAGGAGCAGGAAGTCAGTGCTGCCCTGGCAGACGCCAAGGCGAGAGGCATCCAGGTTATCATTGGCGACAGCATTACGGTCAAGATCGCGGCCGAAAGCGGTCTGCAGGGCGTATTAATTACCTCCGGCAGGGAGTCATTAATGGAAGCGTTCTCGCGGGCCGGACAGCTCTATAAATCAGCCCGGAAGCTGAAGGTCAAGAATGAAATGTACGAAGCCATGCTCGGTAAGCTGGAGGACGGGTATGCGGCGGTGGATCAAGGCGGCAAGCTGGAGTTCGCCACCCCTTCGTTCAAACAGCTTCTGCGGCTTCCTGAAACAGCAGATACGCTGTATACCATGTATCCTGGTCTGCGGGAAATGCTCAGGGACGCCGGCCGGGGGGCAGACTTTGACACGGTGACATCCGTTTATGAACCAGAGCAGGGCTTGTACCTGCAGGCGCAAATGCTGCCTGCCGCGGATGAACGCCTGCTGTATATGCTGCATTCATCGGAGGAAGAACCGGAACGAAGCGGTCTTGCGGCCAGTTACCTTCTGACGGCAGCCCCTTTTTTCTCCCACCGGGAAGACGGCGGGCTGGAGACGGACTTTCAGGCTTATCCCGCAGCCGTATATGGCGAAAAGGGCAGCGGGCGCAAGCGTTACGTTATCAACGCCGCCCTCTCCGAATCAAGGGACGGCATTCTGTACCTCAATATCCGCAGATCATCGGAAGAGGTGCTGAAGGCCATGATGGAGCTGATGCTATACGGCGGCGGGCGCGTTACCGCCATAGAAGGGGCGGAATTGCTCTCTGCTAAGCAGCAGAGAGAGCTGGCTGAGTTCATTATCAAGCGCAAGATGAAGACGGTGTTTCTGTTTGACAGGGATCCGGAGGTGCTCGCTGTTGAGGACCGGCTGGCCGGCAAGCTGCTGCGCAGCTTACAGGACCGGAGAATACCGCTTCCGGCCCTGCGGGATACGCCGTGGCTGGAACGCAGCATCCGCGCCTGCCTGATCTGGACGAATGAACGCCAGGGCAAGCAGATTGCCGGTATCCGGAGCGAGGTAATGGAGGTGCTTCTGGCACATCCGTGGCAGGGTAATTTTACCGAATTGCGCACGGTGATGGATCTCTTTGTAGCGGCATCAGCGGGGCCGTTCATTGAACCTGAGGCGCTAGCGATGCTGGAGGAAGGGAGCCGGAAAGCACGCAGCGGACTTACCCTGGTGCCCGGAAGAGAAGAACTGAACCTGTATCAGCCGCTGGAGGACATTGAACGGGATATCATCCAGACTGTTCTGGAGCAGGAGAATATGAACCAGTCGCTGGCCGCCAAGCGGCTTGGCATCAACCGCTCAACGCTGTGGCGCAAATTAAAAGAGGATTGACAGGGCGGCTGCTCCCTGGAGCAGCGTTCTGCTGTATAGGTGTAATTGCTGTTGTATGGAGGGGGTTAGAAAATGAACATCGCCGTCATCGCGGATGACTTGACCGGGGCGAACGATACGGGGGTGCAAATGGCCCGTCAGGGCCTGTCCACTTCTGTACTCCTGGAGCTTAAGACGGGCGGCGGGAAACAGGAGGCTGTTGTGTTTGATACCGACAGCCGCTCTCTTCCTCCGCAGGAGGCTTATCAGAGAGTCAAGGATGTATGTCTGTTTCTGGGGCGCAGCGGAGAAGCTACCTCTCCTGTTATCTATAAGAAGTTTGATTCTACGCTGCGCGGAAATATCGGCAGTGAGCTGGACGCGGTTTATGAGACGCTGCAGCCTGATTTCATTGTTATTGCCCCAGCCTTCCCGAAGGTAGGACGCACGCTGACAGAAGGAATTGTGTATGTGAACGGGATGCCGCTGCACGAGACGGAGATGGCCTATGATCCCAAGCATCCGGCCACGGAATCGGCCTTCTCTGCCATTCTTGAGCGGCAAAGCCGTTATCCGGCCGCCCTTATTTCGCTGGAACTGCTGAGAGGCGGGCGGGCTGCGCTGGATGAGCGGATTGCCGGCTGCCGCCAGTCAGGCATTCCTTATCTTGTGTTCGATGCGGAGCAGGAAGAGGATCTGGCCTTGATCGCTTCCTTGTTCCCCGGAGGACCGGGATGTCCGAAAGTGGTATGGGCCGGTTCAGCGGGATTGGCCGGCGCCTTGACGACGCAGATTCTCTGCAGTATCAGGGAAGCCACGAAGCAAGCGGGAATTGGTGTTGTACTGGAGAGGCCGGACAAAAGCCAGGCAACACACTGGGGAAATACCTTGTATTCAGATCCGAAATGTGTGCTTATTGTGGTGGGCAGTATCAATCCGTGGTCGCGCCGCCAGCTGACCGAGCTGGTCAAAGAAGACGGTGTCTCTGCTCTCGTGGTTGAATCGGATAAGCTGCTCTTCCCGGGAACATGTGCTGTGGAATTGAAGCGTGTCCGTGAGCTTGCAACCGGTATCATCTCCCGGGAGGGAAAGCATGTGGCGCTCTATACGCCGGGCAATCCTGAAGAGGTCGACCGTGTCACTGAGCTTGGGCGCACCGGTGGCCTGAGCGCTACGGAAGTAGGCGAGCGCATCAGCGCGGCGCTTGGCCGGGTGGCTGCTGAGATTATCGCCGAGTGCGGTATCCGTCATTTGGTACTGACCGGAGGCGATACCGCGAAGCAGGTCTGCCACCATTTAAGCGATGTGGAGATCAAGCTCATTAATGAGGTGGAGAACGGAGTCCCGCTTGGGCGGACGCCGGGTGAATCCGGTAGATATATTATTACAAAAGCGGGGGCTTTCGGAAGCGATCAGGTACTGGTACGCTCCGTGAAGGCTCTGCAGAGAGAGGTGTGACATGATGAAGCCGATTATTGCCATTACTATGGGGGACGCGGCCGGTATCGGTCCTGAGATTATTGTGAAGGCGTTATCGCACCCTGATATTTATGAGGTGTGCCGCCCGCTTGTTGTCGGTGACACCGAAACGCTGAAGCGGGCAGCTGCCGTCTCCAGCCGGGATGCAATAGAGATTCGCCCGATAGAAGGAGCCGCTGAGGCACTTTTCCAGCATGGGATCATTGACTGCATCAGCCTGAATCTTCTGCCGGATGCCGTTCCTTACGGGCAATTGTCCGCAGCGGCGGGAAATGCAGCCTTCCATTATATTGCCAAGGCTGTTGAGCTGGCGAAGTCCGGTGAAGTCCAGGCCATCTGTACCGCCCCGCTGAATAAGGAGGCGCTGCATAAGGGAGGGCATCTCTATCCCGGACATACCGAAATTCTGGCCAAGCTGACAGAGACGGAGGATTTCTCGATGATGCTGTCCACCGGCCGCCTCAAGGTCATTCACCTGACAACCCATGTCGGGCTAATCAAGGCAGTGGAAATGATTACGCCGGAACGGACGTATAAGGTGCTGAAGCTCGCGGATCAGGTGCTGCGGGCAGCTGGGAATAATAACCCGCGGATTGCCCTGTGCGGCATCAATCCCCATGCAGGGGAGAACGGCTTGTTCGGAAACGGAGAGGAGGAGGAGAAGTTGCTTCCGGCCGTAGAGAAAGCGCGGATGGAAGGAATGGATGTATATGGTCCTGCTCCGGCGGACACCCTTTTTTACAGGGCTATGCGGGGAGACTTTGATATTGTTGTCGCCTGCTACCACGATCAGGGACATGCGCCCATTAAGGTGCTGGGCATAGAGGACGGCGTTAATATTACCGTTGGTCTGAAGGGCGGAATTATCCGTACCTCCGTTGATCACGGCACAGCGTTTGATATTGCGGGAAAAGGCATTGCGGATGAGAAAAGCATGCTGGAGGCGATCCGCTCGGCTGTTGAACTGGCCCCGAAGCAAACGGTTTAAGCATCAACATACCGTGGATGATTGCGCTTGAAATATATCCGAATGAACAGGAAGGGACTGGGAATCATGCTGGAAGTGAAGGGAATTATACCTGCGATGGTCACTCCGCTGGATCAGCGGGAGGAGATTGACGAGAAGGCGCTGCGGAAGATGGTGAACCGTTACATTGATGCCGGAGTGCACGGGCTGTTTTGCCTGGGGACCAACGGCGAATTCTTTAATCTTTCTTTTGAAGAAAAGCTGGCGGTAGCGCAAATCGTCATTGATGAGGCCCGCGGCCGTGTGCCCGTATATGCCGGTGCAGGCTGTTCCGGAACAGGCGAGACCAGCCGTCTGGCGCAAAGACTGGAGCAGGCGGGAGCGGATGCACTTTCCGTGATAACCCCCTATTTTCTTACCTATACGCAGGCTGAGCTCCAATACCACTTTGAAGCCGTAGCAGGGGATACATCGCTGCCCCTTGTGCTGTATACGATTCCGGTCCGTACAGGCAATACCCTCAGCGTGCAGACTGTGGCCAAGCTTGCGGAATTGCCGAATGTGGTTGGCATCAAGGACAGCAGCGGCAGCTTCGATAACATTCTGCAGCTGATCGACCGCACACCGGAATCCTTCTCCGTGCTTGCCGGAACGGATTCGCTGATTTTGTCCACGCTGATGGCGGGCGGCACAGGGGCTATTGCAGCAACGGCCAATATTTTCCCGGCGACAGTGGTGGCCATTTATGAGCATTGGCGCCGCGGTGAATATGAGCAGGCAGAGCAGGCGCAGCGTGTCCTCCGCGATTTGCGGGCAGCCTTTGCGCTGGGTACCCTGCCTTCCGTGCTGAAAGCTGTGCTGGATGAAATCGGCTTGCCAGCAGGTCCGGCCCGGCGGCCGGTAGCTCCGCTCACCCCCCAGGCCTTGGAGGAAGTGCGCCGTATGGTGGCCGATTATGCAGCGAGAGGATTATTATAATTTTTCAGCTTAAAGTATTGCAAAATGCAACTCCTATTAAAAATCAGTAGCACAAAAAAGATTTTGTGCGCAATTTTCCATGAGGTATAGCTATTTTTGCATTAATTTTATACTTGGGTCATGAGATACTACTTCTAAAGACACTCTTAGTATTTCAAATTACACTTCGAGGGGGAACTAATAATGAGAAAAAAGAAAGCGTTTTATTTAGTCTTTGCCGCTCTGCTTGCTTCAGGGTCTGTGCTGGCCGGCTGCTCACAAAATGCAAAAACGAATACCGCTAACAGCGGCAACAGCGGGGCGGAAGGAAGCAGCAGCTTTTCTTATTTGATGCATGATAAATTTATCAACTGGCTGAAGGAAGACAAGTGGTATCCGCATGTGGAAACGGCAACAGGCACGACCGTTGAATTTATTCCCGGCGGCTCCAACGATGATGAGTACTACGCTTCTGTGGACCAGAAAATCATTAGCCGCACCTTCCCTGATTCAGGTATCGTTTCTGTTTCACAGGCTACCGTATACGGCGCCCAAGGCGCGTTTGTCGACCTGGCTCCTTATATTGAAGAATTCGGGCCTAATATCAAGAGCTATATCGAGAAGAACCCCAGTTACAAAACGTTGATTACCGATAAGGACGGACAAATATTCGGACTGGTTGCCGAAGCTCCGCGTTTTGCAGATTTCATCTTCTACCGCGCCGATCATTTCGAGAAGGCCGGTATTGCCAAGGCGCCGCAGACGATTGACGAGCTGACCGATGCGATGCGCAAATTGAAAGCGTATTACGGCAAGGAGGATAAGAATTACTATCCGATGGTCGGCCGTGAAGGCTATATCCGCTTCCAGAGCGCGTTCAATGCAGCCGCGAACTACGATGACGGCATATCCAGAGGGGTGTATGGCAACGGCAAAACAGGCACTGACCTGTACTCCGACGGATACAAGAAAATGGTGGAGTGGTATAAAACCCTTTACAGCGAAGGCTTGATCGACCCTGAATGGGTGGCAGGCTCCGGCACGGAGGAAAGCTGGGAATCCAAAATGCTGACAGGACAAGGCTCCATCAGCTATGACTACCTGACCCGTCCATCCTGGTTCATGGATAATGGAGGACCGGACAACGATCCGGACTATAAGATTGCCATCCTGCCTTATCTGAAGGACCTGAACGGAAATCCTTCTGTACAGACAACGGAAACCCAATACAACACCCTAAGAGCGATGGTTATCAACGCAGACAGTAAAGACAAAGCAGAGACGATTATCAAATTCCTGGACTATCTCTATTCCGATGAAGGCCAGACGCTGGTTTCATGGGGCGTTGAAGGGGAAAGCTATAAAGATGAGGGCGGAAATAAGCAGTACACGGTGGACTTCACGGAGCAGGAAGCAACACCGGCCGGAGAGCCGCGCTGGTCTTTCCTTAACGACCGTCTCACCTTCGTCAAGCCGATTGACAACGACGCGTTCTACTCCTGGAATACCGAGCTTGTACGCAATGCTGCACTGGAGCTGTTCACAGACGAAAGTCTGAAAACCGGTGTACAGGTGACATACTCGGCTGATCAGGCTAAACAATTGGCTGATCTTTCCGCCAAGGTCAATGAGGCGGTTACCGCAGGGGTGACGGAATTCGTCAACGGCAAACGCCCAATGAGCGAATGGGACGCCTTCCTCGGCGAAATGGAAACGGCAGGGTATAAGAAGATTGTTGCCATCCAGCAAGAAGCTTACGACGCTATGTACAAGTAAACAACAGCAGCGGCCCCCCCCCCCCCCCCCCCCCGGCACCTAAATACAGGGTACAAATTCAGATCAAATGGGTGGTGGAGAAAGTGATAACAAGTGACAGAATGACGCCTCTTCCCCGAAAAACGGGGATGCGCCGTTTTCTCGCCTATATGAATACGAACAAGCTCCTGCTGCTCATGCTTTTGCCCGGTTTGATCAGCCTGGTATTGTTCAAACTGGCTCCGCTGGGTGGGATGATTATCGCTTTTCAGGATTTCAGCGCTTTTCGCGGGGTGCTGGGCAGTCCGTTTGTCGGTCTGGAGCATTTTCAGCGTATCTTTGAAGACCCGTATATATGGACCCTTGTCAAAAATACGCTCATTCTCGCTTTCTATTCCCTGCTATTCACGTTTCCCATTCCGATTCTGTTCGCCTTGCTGCTGAACGAGGTGCGGGTCCGCTGGATTAAAGGAAGCGTGCAATCCCTGAGCTTCTTGCCTTATTTCATCTCTTCGGCCGTTATGGTCAGCATTCTGTACACGCTGCTCTCGCCTTCGACCGGCCTGGTTAACGACATTCTGGCCCGTTTTGGCCTGGACACTATCTACTTCATGGCTGAACCGGGATGGTTCCGCAGCAACTATGTACTGCTCCAGGTATGGCAGACCTTCGGCTATTCGGCAATCGTGTATATTGCTGCAATGGCAGCTATTGATCCATCCGTCTATGAATCCGCTTCACTGGACGGTGCCAGCCGCTTTCAGCAAATGTTTCACATCACGCTACCTTCCTTGAAGCCAACGCTTGCCATCATGCTGATTATCAGCGTCGGCAACATTTTCACGGTCGATCTGGACCGGATTTTGCTTATGTACAATCAAAGCGTCTATGAGACGGCTGATGTTATTCAGACTTATGTATACCGCCTGGCCTTTGCCAGCACAGGATTCCCGGAATACAGCTACGGCACGGCAGTCAATCTGCTGAAATCGCTTGTTGCTTACGTTCTGGTTGTCGGAACCAACAAGCTGTCCACTAAATATTCCGATACACGGCTATTCTGAGAAAGGAGAAGGGTGATGAGAACAAAGATCAGTCTGTTCGACATCTGCAATAATATTTTTCTGCTATTGATCGCTCTTGTCTGCACGTATCCTTTCCTGTATATATTCTTTCTCTCTATCAGTGACGGAAGAAGCATCGCCTCAGGAGACGTCGTGTTCTTTCCGAAGAACCCTAACTTTGAAGCTTATCAATATATTTTGACGAATTCCAGTCTTGGCATTTTCCGCGGGCTGCTGAATTCGGGCATCTATACGGCGATTGGTACAGTTGTTGCGCTTATGCTGACGTATATGACGGCCTATGTGTTGTCCCGCAAGCAAATTAAGGGCCGCTTTCTGATCATGAGCCTGTTCGTGTTCACCTGGGTATTTGAAGCGGGAATTATTCCGGCCTACATTGTCTTGAATAAGCTTGGTTTTGTGGACAATTGGCTGGTAATGATTATTCCCAATGCGATCAATGTACAATTTCTGATTATTACCAAGACCTTCCTGGATGGTCTGCCAACAGAGCTTGAGGAAGCAGCCAAAATCGACGGCGCCAACGATTTTCAGGTTATGAGCCGCGTCTTTCTCCCCATTTCCAAACCGATTCTGGCCACAATCGGCGTCTTCTATGCCGTATTTATCTGGAACCAGTATCTGATGCCGCTCATTTACCTGCAAAATCCGAACCTGCAGACGATTCAGGTTATGCTGAAAAGACTTGTCATCAGCTCGGGCGATTCCAATACGGCCTTCCGCACGATTATCCAGGACGGCATTATGCTGAACCCCGGCAACCTGAAGGCAGCGGCCATCTTCGTAGCGATGGTGCCGATTGTGCTGATCTATCCGTTTGTGCAGAAGTACTTCAAGAAAGGGATTCTGCTTGGCTCTGTGAAGTAAGCCACTTAATAGAAGGATAAGTCATCGTATGGAACCTATAAAATATTATATTTTAACTAAAGGAGTGCATTATGTTAAATAATCCTATGATTGAATTAAATGACCTTACAGAAGACGGAAAGCTGTATTTCAACCGCCGCCTCGGTTTGGCGGAATCCCTATTGCCCTGTGATTTCGAAACAAGCCATGCCTGTGACCTGCAGGAGCTGCCGGGCGGCGATCTGCTCTGCGTCTGGTTTGCCGGCTCGGATGAAGGCAACTCGGATGTCAGCATCGTGATGTCCCGTCTGAACGCCGGGGCGGATGCCTGGACACCTGCTGTGAGAATTTCAGACGATAACGGCTTCAGCGAGCAGAATCCGTCCCTGTTTCTTCATCCGAACGGCGAGCTGTGGGTGATGTACACGGCCCAGCGGGCCCGTACCGCTGATGAGCCGCCGGAGTTCAATCTGCAGTACACCTCCAAGATTTACCGCAAGGTTTCCAGGGACAACGGGTATACCTGGGGGGAGGCGGAGGTTATGTTCCCGCGTGAAGGCTCATTCTGCCGCCAGAAAATTCAGATTCTCTCCAGCGGAAGATGGATCTTCGAGAACTGGATCTGCTTCAATGATGATACCCGCAACGGCAGCGATATTACGGTCATGAACATCTCCGACGATGAAGGCGCGACCTGGCGCAGTGTCGAGGTTCCCGGCAGCCGCGGCCGTGTGCACTGCAACGTGATCGAGATGGCGCCAGGGAAGCTGATCGGGCTCTTCCGCAGCCGTGCGGCGGATTATATTTACTTTGCCAAATCGGATGACAACGGGGAGACCTGGACAGAACCGGTGCGCACCGAGCTGCCGAACAACAACTCCAGCATCTCCGCCATCAAGCTTGCGAGCGGCAAGCTCGCCATCATTTACAATGATCTGCGCTTCAATGACAAGCCGGATATTACCGTCTGGCCGTTTGAACGCTGTCCTGTTACTGTAGCCATTTCAGAGGATGAGGGCAGAACGTGGCCGTACCGCCGTCATGTGGAGACAGGGGAGGGCTTCAGCGGCCACAAAAATATAATCCGCAACCGCCGCTACGAATATCCATGCATCATGCAGGCGGCGGATGGAAGTCTGCATGCAGCATATTCCTTCGGCAACCGCCGCACGATGAAATTTATCTCCTTCACGGAGCAGTGGGTTACCGGTGCCGAGTAACCGGACTGCTGCCGGGCTGAGCCCCTTTACGGGGCTCTTTTAGATATGATAGGACGGCAGAGCTGTTTCCAGTTGGATCGGTTGACAAAGAAAAAGCGGTGCGGTACAGTGACGTAAATTACGGCAACTTCATTGAGGTGAAGCAGAAATGGAAGAGCATATCGTACAGCATTTTTACACACCGACCAAAACACAAATGGAGCAGTCTGCCTATATTACCTGGGCCGGTCACCGGAAGTGCGGCAAAGACCACGTCGTAGGCCCGCGCGTCCTGGAGACTTATAAAATGGTGTTTGTCCTCAGCGGCAAGGGCTATTTAACCCAAGGCGATCATGTCAACAAAATGCAGAACCAGGGAGACATGTTTATCCTGATTCCCAGAGAAAAGCATTTTTACTATGCCGACCCCGAGGACCCGTGGGAGATTATGTGGGTCTCCTTTGGCGGCCAGCATATTCCCTATTATCTGAATCTGATGGGGCTCGATATTAATCACTGCTGCCTGGCAGGAATTGCAACACATACCATTATTAATAAAATGCTGCTGCTGATCCAGGAGCTTCCGGAAGCGGGGAACGGGCAGCTGCTGTGCATTAGCTATCTGCTGCATATTTTCCACCTGGTTGAGCAGGGGGCGAAGCATTACGGCGAGGCGGGCCTACGGACAGGCTCTGAAAGCGTGGTACAGCAGGCCGTTCTGTTCATCGAGCAGAACTACTACATGCATATTGATGTGGATATGCTGTGCAAGCACGTCAACTATAGCCGTTCCTACCTCTCCCGCTACTTTAAGCGGATTACCGGGATGTCGATCCCGGAATATATCAGCAAAATCCGCATCCAGAATGCCAAAATGCTGCTGCAGAAGACCGACCTTAACATTCAGGAAATTTCGGCTTCCGTCGGGATCACGGATTCACTCTACTTCTCCAAGATGTTTAAAAATGTAACGGGAGTCTCTCCCATGTCCTATAAGAAACACAACCAGGGGTTGTTGAACTAAAGCCATATTTATAGATGAATGGGGGAATACCCATGTTTGATTTTGAGCATAGCCTGAAGTTTAATGAGAAGGACCTGGATCTTCTAACGGTCGGGGAATTGCTGATTGACATGATATCGGAGGGGTACAGTGACTCCTATGAGTACAGCATGTACCACAGATATTTCGGTGGCTCGCCGGCCAATATCGCCATGAATACCAAGCGGCTGGGCATCCGCCCGCTTGTGGCGTCTGCGGTGGGGACGGATGGGCTTGGGCTGTTTCTGGTGGAGCATTTGCGGAGAGCCGGGATGGATACAAGCTGCGTACAGCATGTAAACGAAGCAACCAGCCTGGTGGTCGTAACCAAGAGCAAGTCCACGCCGGTCCCGATCTTCTACCGGGGAGCCGATTACCGGCTCACCTACACCGAGGAGCTGCGCTCAGCCCTGCTGCGGACGAAGATTGTCCATTTTTCCTGCTGGCCTCTGTCCAGGCAACCGGTGAGATCAGCGTTAGAGCAAGTGATCCGGGATGCCCGCCGGAACGGGGTTCTTGTCTGCTTCGATCCTAATTACCATCCGGCACTATGGGAGAAAGGGGAGGACGGGGTTAAGTATATAAAAACGATTCTCCCGCAAGTGGATATCGCCAAGCCGTCGGAAGACGATGCCGAGCGGCTGTTCGGGAAAGACACCCCGGAGAATCAGCTGCAGAAATTCCTGGACCTGGGAGTGAAGCTGGTCATTCTGACTTTGGGCAAAGACGGTGTAATCGCCTCAAACGGGCAGGAAACGGTAAAGATGGGTACGCTGGCTACGCAGGTGACAGATACGACAGGGGCAGGGGATGCCTTCTGGTCCGGCTTGTACACGGCACTCATCAAGGGCTATCCGGTCCGCAAAGCGCTGGAGTTCGGGCTGGCAGTCAGCGCGTACAAGCTGCAATATACAGGGGCAGTAGTAGAGCTGCCGGAACTTGAGACATTCAAGACGAAGTATCAAATCTAGGAGGCGAGAGTTATGGCAATTCACAATCAAGTGCAGCTGATTACGTATCCCGACTCGCTGGGCGGGAACCTGCAGACCCTAAACCATGTGCTGGATGAGCATTTTTCAGATATTTTCAAGGGCGGGATTCATATCCTTCCCCCGTTTCCCTCCTCGGGAGACCGGGGCTTTGCTCCGCTTACTTATTTTGAGATCGAGCCTGCATTTGGCTCCTGGGAAGATATTAAGAGGATTGGGGCGAAGCATGATGTGCTGCTGGATGTGATGGTTAATCATATTTCCCGGCAGTCTGAGTATTTCCAGGATTTCCTGAGACAGGGAAGACGCTCACCGTACGCGGATTTGTTCCTGACACTCGACAAGGTCTGGGCAGACGGACAGCCTGTGCAGGCCGATATCGGCAAAATGTTTCTCCGCCGCCCCTTGCCCTATTCCACCTTCACGATCGGAGAGACGGGTGAAGAGGAGAAGGTATGGACGACCTTCGGCAAAACCGATCCCTCGGAACAAATTGACCTCGATATACATTCGGATAAGGTAAAGCAGCTGCTGACGGATATTTTCGGGAATTTCCGTAACAACGGTGTAAAGATTGTGCGGCTGGATGCTGTAGGTTACATCATCAAGAAGCTGGGTACAAGCTGCTTCTTCGTTGAGCCTGAGATCTACGGGTTCCTGGACTGGATCAGGGAGCTGGCCGATTCGCTGGATATCGAGCTGCTGCCGGAGGTTCATTCCCACTACAGCATTCAATATAAACTGGCGGAGCGCGGGTTCTGGATCTATGATTTCATTCTGCCTTACCGCATCCTTGATACCCTCGTCAACAAAAATGCGGAAGCGCTGAAGGAATACCTGACTACGCGCCCTGCGAAGCAGTTCACGATGCTGGACTGTCATGACGGCATCCCCGTCAAGCCCGATCTCGACGGATTGATAGACACGAAGGAAGCACGTAAGCTGGTCGATGCTTGTCTTGAACGCGGCGCCAATCTGAGCCTGATTGTCTCTGACGGGCATAAGGCCGAGGACGGATTCGATGTACACCAGATCCGCTGCTCCTACTACTCCGTGCTGAACAGCGATGATGACGCTTATCTGGCAGCCCGTGCCATCCAGTTCTTCGCTCCCGGCATCCCGCAGGTGTATTACGCCGGACTTCTGGCCGGAGAGAACGATGACGAAGCGGTTCGCCGCACAGGAGAAGGGCGGGAGATTAACCGTCATAACTTCAGTATAGACGAGATTAAGCAGGCGCTTGGCAGGGGCGTAGTCCAGCGTCTCCTTGCACTGATCCGGTTCCGTAACGATTACGGCGCGTTTAACGGTGAATTCCGCGTACTGGAATCGGCAAGTCATGAGGTCCGGCTGCAGTGGACCAAGGGAGATCTGCGCTGCACGCTGCATATTGATCTGGCCATTAACCGGACGGTCATCGATTATGTGGGACCGGAAGGGTCAAGTGTTCAGTTTGAGGTTTGAGGTATAGAATGATAAAATGGTAAAGCGGTGTCTGACAGGGAAGTGCAGTCAGATACCGCTTTTTTTGTTATATAGGAAATTATGATATTCGTCTGTTGTGGATAACTTTCATGCCAAATGTATGCGAAAAACCGAATACAATGTGCCAATGATAGGCAGATGAGCCAAATGTATGCGAAAAACCGAATACAATGTGCTAACGATAGGCTGATGAGCCAAATGTATGCGAAAAACCGAATACAATGTGCCAATGATAGGGTAGTGGAGCCAAATGTATGCGAAAAACCGAATACAATGTGCTAACGATAGGCAGATGAGCCAAATGGGGTATGAATTCCTTTGATTCATTTGAACATGGGCTGTACGGGAAAAACAAAGGGATAAATCCTTCTGATCTCACCGGATAGTTAATTTACTTTTGATGTGCCACTTGATTCGCCTTCCGGGCGATTTTATTCTTGAAATATAAGAAGTTATATGTTTCACCTGATAGCTTATTCGCAGAAAAGCCCGTTTTCGCAAATAAAATGAATAAATCGAAAGATTTTATAATAGTAAAGAAATTTAAAAAGCTGGTATCATGAAGAGAGTGCAGGAAGCTTGCTTCCTTAGAGGTTATTGGAGGTTATTTATGAAAGCGTTTTATTTAGCGGGTGCCAAAAAGTAAGCGGGTATACAGAGAAAAGGGGGAGCAGCATGAACAAATACGGTTATAAAAAAACCATATTCAATCACCTGGTTTTATCCTATACCATTCTTTCTGTTGTTCTAATCAGTGCGATGGGCGGCTACTGGTATACCCAGGCCAACCGTATGATGGATCAGGAAATTGCTAAAGACAGTGTCACCCGGCTGAATGCCGTTCAGACGTTTATTGAACAGACACTGCTCAAAAAATATGAGGATAACCTGCAGAACAAGGCCTTATCCATCAATTTTATCCAAAGCAATGCCAACCTGAGCCAGCTGCTGTATGGGGGCTGGAAGGGGAATCTGAGCCGGGCGGCTTCCTTTAATAATGATCTGGAGTTCTTCAAGGTGGAGAATACGGGTGTCACCAATGTGGCGGTATATTTCCCAGGGAATGATTATGTGGTGGATGCAGACAAGTTTTATATGAAAACAGCCAATTCGCTGGAATCGGGATTCTACTGGAAAATCGCCCATATGCCTTTGAAACAATGGACAGTCCGGACCAACGCAAACGGCGAGCAGGTTATCAGCTATGTGATGAAGCTTCCTTATCAATTGCCGAGCGTGAAGGCAGCGGGGTATTTCATCATCGATGTAGGCGTGAATTATCTGCAGACCGTTGTGGCGCCGATGCTCAGTTCTCCGGAAGATAAGCTGCTGGTGTTGGATGGAGCGGATCATGTGCTGTTCTCAGCCGGTGGTGAGAACAGCAGAATCGATGAGCTTTTGCAGGAAGCGCTTGGTTCCGGATCTGCCCAGGAAAGAAGGATTAAGGAGGGCGGAGTGCCGGGAGTCTTATCACAGCTTCCATCCGTTCATTCGGCTCATCAATGGACCTATGCGATGTACCGGCCGACCAACACCGTAGAACTCTTCACCGAGCATCTAAAAACTGGGCTGTATACCGCCTCGGCCGTTATTATTCTGTTCGGACTACTTATCTCGTTCCTGTTCTCCAAGCAGCTCTATATTCCCATTAAACAGCTGATGGCCAAAATCGGCAGCTTCCAGCCGGCGCATTCACATGGCTCCCGCGGGAATGAGTATATGATTATCGGGGATACCTTTTCCTTAATGAAAGACAAGATTGTGGATCTGGAGTCCCAGGCGAGGAAGAGTGAGCTTATCAATCTGCTGCTGGGGGTCAGCCAGAGCGAGGAGCATCAGGAGAGAGTACTGCCGGATACCGCTTATTGCGCAGCCTACCTTCAGCTTACCGCAGGGGAGCCGGAGGGGTTAAAAGCCAGGTATGAGCTCTACAGCACGCTTCCGGGAGAATTCATCTCTCTCAATGCAAGAGAGGCGGTCATTCTGTATTACCTGGAACAGGACTGCGAATTTGAACCGTCCATTCTTATCAATGATCTGCAGGGGCTGCAGCGGATATCCGGCGAAGGCTGTACCTTTCAGGCGGCCATCGGCCGGAAGGTGCACTCTGCTGAGGACATCCCGGATTCCTACCAGACGGCGCAGCAGGCCAGCCGGTATCATTTTATCTATGGCAGGCACACGGTTATTTCATATCACAAGACGCAGTCCCTGAATGCGGAGCCTATGTTCTTCAATTTTGAGCATTACAGCAATGCACTGAAGGCAGGAGACCTTAAGGGAGTGAATGATTTCCTCGATACCTTTGTCTCGGCGCTGCATAAAGAGGAGGTGCAGATTGATGCCGCAGAGCTGGCCGTGCTCCAGCTGATTGCCCGACTCTACCAATGTGTGATTGAGCTGAAGCTGCAGCATCTGCTTCCGTATTCCAATCTGTTTGAGGAGCTGAAGAAGGATACCCTGTACGAAACGATGACAAGCATCCGGAAGCTGTGTACAGAAATTACAGAACTGATGAATGCTGAAGGCAATCATGCCCATGCGGAGGTCATCCGTACATTAAAGGCCTTCATATCCAGTCACCTGCATGAGGACTTATCGCTGCAGATTCTGTCGAGGGAAGTCTCGCTGGCACCGGCTTATATCTCCACCTTATTCAGTGAAGTAACCAAAACCCCGTTCACCGAATATGTAACGAAGCTGAGACTGGAGAAGGCCGCTGAGCTGCTGATTGCAGATTCGCGGCTGTCTATCGCGGTGATTGCCGAGCAGGTCGGCTACCGTAATCCGCAATATTTTCACAGCAAATTCAAAGCCCGGTACGGCGTCACCCCTGTCCAATACCGGAAATCGCATAAGGACCACGCGGATTGGATCACTTTGGAGAATTGAATGCTCTTTTCGGATCAGGCCCGGCTGTTTATACAGTCTGGGCTTTTTTTTGCAGATAAAAGTGGATAACGGCTTACATAATTGAACTTCTGCAGGCGGCAAAACGAAAGAAAGTATAAGGAATTGAATGAAGTTGAACTAGAAAAAGCGCTTCCATAAATCTAAACTTACATTTGTGAGCGGCACATTATGAATATACCGAGTTTGCCTATTTTGGAAAGGAGCAACTGTAATGACCTCGCTAGTCACTTCGGACGGGAAAACCCGGCCCGGGAGGAAAACCTCAAAGATCGCAGCAGTATGGAAAGAATATAAAAAATGCAGGTATCTCTTTCTATTACTTACACCCGTACTGATCTGGTACGCCGTATTCGCATACTCGCCTTTGTATGGAATTCAGCTGGCATTCAAGGATTTTCGGATTATGGATGGAATCTGGGGGAGCCCCTGGGTCGGACTGAAGCATTTCAAATTTCTGTTCCTGCAATCACCTGACTTCTTCAAAATTCTGGAGAATACGGTTGTCATCAGTATCTATCATATTGTATTCGGTTTCCCCGCGCCGATCATTCTTGCGCTGATGATTAATGAAATCCGGTCGTCCAAATTTAAGAAGGTCGCCCAATCCCTTACCTATCTGCCCCATTTCTTCTCCTGGGTCATTCTGGGCGGGATTCTGATCACCTTACTCTCTCCGTCCACGGGAGTGGTGAATTATCTGATTACAATGGTCGGACTTGAGCCGGTTTATTTCCTGGGCGATCCTCATTATTTCAGATTTACACTGGTGACCTCGGCGATCTGGAAGGAAGTAGGCTGGGGAACGATCATCTATCTGGCCGCACTAACAGGGGTTTCCCCCGATTTATATGAGGCTGCTGTCATGGACGGGGCGAGCAGGTGGAAGCAAACCCTCAAAATCACGCTGCCGTCCATCCTGCCCGTTATTGTGCTGATGCTTATCCTGCGGATGGGCGGAATACTCGATGCAGGCTTCGACCAGATTCTGAACCTGTATTCGCCGGCAACCTATGAAGTGGCTGATATTCTGGATACCTATGTGTACCGGGTAGGCTTGCAGAATTTTCAATTCAGTCTGACGACAGCGGTAGGACTATTTAAGAATGTGATCGCTTTTATGCTGGTGCTGTTCACCAACTATATCTCGAAGAAGCTGGGGCAAGACGGATTATTCTAATTTGAAAGGAGCACCAGGCAGTGAGACAAGGCAAAGGGAGTACGCTGTTTCAAATCTTTCTGATTACATTCATGGTTATTCTCTGCATTATCATGTTATATCCATTCGTTCATATGCTGTCGATCTCGTTCAGCAGTCCCGCAGAGTCGTTAAGACTGGGCATCCACCTGTATCCGAAGCAGGTATCCTTGTATGCATGGGAGCGGGTACTCGGGAAAACTGATATCTGGATCGGCTTCGGCAATACAGTCTTCAGAACCGTAGTGGGTACGGTATGCTCCGTTCTCTTCATGTCCATGGGAGCTTATCCCCTGTCGAGAAGATATCTGCCCCACCGTAATGTGTTCACGCTCCTGATCGTATTTACGATGTTCTTCGGCGGCGGACTGATTCCAACCTACTTCCTGATTAAGAACCTTGGGCTGCTGGATACCCGTGCAGTATACATATTGCCGGGGCTGGTCAGCACCTTCTCCATGCTCATTCTGCGCAATTTCTTCCAGGCGATCCCGGATGAGCTTGAGGATTCAGCCAAAATAGACGGAGCGAACGATTTGCGGATTCTTTTCCAGATTGTATTGCCGCTGTCTCTGCCGGTTCTGGCTACGCTGTCTCTATGGTCGGCGGTTGGACACTGGAACGCCTGGTTTGATGCCGTGCTCTATATTCAGGACCCTAACAAGCAGGTCTTGACCACCTTTTTGCGGAGAGTTGTGATCACAGGCGAGGACCTTTCCATGTACGCCTCCAATACAACAAACACGGCTTTGGGATATCAGGAGCCTATTAAGGCGGCCACCCTGATGTTCACGGCTCTGCCGATTATCATTGTCTATCCGTTCCTGCAAAAGTATTTCGTCAAAGGTACAATGGTAGGCTCGCTCAAAGGGTAACAGGTTGTACTCAATCTGCTAAACAGGCAGTATTGTTTAAATAACAAGCACCAAAGGAAAAAAGGGAGGATATTAGAAAAATGAAAACAAAGACATGGTTGACCGGCATGGCAGCATTGCTGCTGTCCACATCTTTGCTAGCCAGCGGGTGCAGCAATGACGGGGATAATAGTACTTCTTCATCCAATGCTCCGGCGAATCCGGGAACGGAAGCGCCGATTGAAATCACTTGGGCGAACAACTGGAACGCGCCGGAAGCCGACAATAACTATGTGCAGAAATTCATTGAGCAGAAATTCAACGTCAAAATTAAAAATGTGAAATTTGAAACGGCAACCTGGAAAGAACAGCTTGGGGTCATGCTTGCCTCCGGCAACATACCGGATGTTCTGGCTGTCGATGGAAGTGTCGGGGACATGGTGCAATGGGCGGATCAGGGCGTAATCGCCAGCATTCCGGTGGAGGATATTAAGACTTATATGCCCAAATATGTGGCAGACGTGGAGAGTGTTGATCCCAAGGCATGGGATGCCGGGAGCTATAACGGCAAGAACTGGGGAGTTCCAAAGGTATGGTCCAACGGCAGCACAGGCTTCATGCCGGGGTATAACGGACAATGGCTGAAAGCGATTGGTTATAGCGAGGCTCCCAAAGATCTGACGGAGCTGGAAGATGTATTGACCAAGTTCACGAATGGCGATCCGGACGGCAACGGCAAGAAGGATACCTTCGGGATGTCCGGACGCGGTAAAGATGCGCAAATGCAGATGTTTAATCCCATCTTTGCCGCTTACGGTGTGAACCCGTTCCAGTTCAAACTGGGTTCGGACGGTAAAGTGGAATACGGTGCGATTACGGAGGGAGCCAGACAAGGATTGGCACTTCTGAACAAATGGTTCGAGGCGGGAATTATTGATCCGGAATTCGTTACGGACGACAACGGCTCCATTCAGAACAAGTTCATCAGCCTGCGTACAGGAATGTTCGATACCGGCATGTGGCATCATCTGTATAAAGACGGCTACTTCGGACAGGTATCGACAGATAAGGGAATTGAGCTGGTTCCGGGGACTCCGCTTACCGGGCCGGACGGCAAGAAGTATGCATTCTCCAATGGCGCCTTGCAGCCTCCCATCTTCTTCGGCGTTCAGCTTGAGAAGGAAGATCAGAAGAGACAGAGAATTCTGGAGATTCTGGAATATGCCGCAACGGATGCAGAAGGCTATCTGACCACCACTTTCGGCAAGGAAGGGGTAACGTATAATCTGGAGGGCGATTTGGCCGTTGCTATTGAGAATCCTGCGGAGACCTTGGCCGCATTAGGTGTAGGCTTCTATAATCCGCTTGGCGGCAAGGTGGAAGCGATGACCAAATATCATTTCTCTGCTGACAAAATTGCCTTCCGTGACCAGCACACCAAAATCGACGGACTCACTGTGCTGACAGACCTGATGCAATCGACTGTTATGACGACAAAGGCGCAATATGAGACGATTCTGAATACGCTTCAGACCCAGTTTTATATTAAAGCTATCACAGGAGAAGCAGACACGGACAAGGCATTCGATGATTTCAAAGCCCAGTGGCTGAAGTCAGGCGGACAAGCGGAGCTTGATGAAGCCCAGAAGATCTACGAAGAGCGCAGCAAATAAATCTATTACACGCACGAATTCATGACCGGCTGTGCAGACATGGAGACATGCTAAACATGGCCGGTTTCATCATTACTGACAGGAGTGGGAATATTGCTATCTGAAAATTGGATTCATGTCTATGCGGCACCGGAGGGTGCCGTGCACAACCCGGATTTCTCTGTCCGCGTCCGGACGCCGGGTGAGGAGTGGAAGCCGCTCTTCAGCTACAACGTCAAAGTGGATATGCATAATGTACGGAACGCATCTATGGTCATGTTCGATTGCTCGGGAACGGTTGACATTGAAGTGGAGTATCATCCTGAGACGGTCCGCGAGGCTGTGATCCGGCCGCTATCAGCCGGTTTACATGCTGACATAGGCGGACGGAGCTTGTCGTTCACTATAGACGGGCCCAAGCTGCTGTCGGTTGAAGTCAATGGCGAACGGTTTCATAATCTTCATATTTTTGCGAATCCGCCGGAAGAGCAGCTGCCGGATATGGAAGGCGGTGAGCTTCTGATGCTGGAGCCGGGACTGCATAACACAGAGGAGCTTCAGCAACAGCTGGAACATACTGTGGATGCTTGCGCCCAGCGAACCGTTGTCTTCAGACCGGGTGTTCACCGGCTGAGTGAGCCGCTGCTGAATCTTCCATCCTGCAGCACGGTGTACATTCCGGGAGGTGCTGTCGTTTACGGAGGGTTTGTGTGTAACGGGGTTCATGACGTGACGGTTAAAGGCAGGGGCATCCTGTACATGTCGGATTATGAGAAGAATACCTTTTACCGGGGCTTCGAAATCAAGTATTCAAGTCATATCCACATCGAAGGGATAACCGTAATTGATCCCCCGCACTACACCGTACTTCTCGGCCAGTCGGAGCATATCCTGATCCGCAACCTGAAATCGTTCAGTACGCGCGGCTGGTGTGACGGTATCGATATGATGGCCTGCAAACAGGTCACCATTGAAGGAGGTTTCCTCCGCACATCTGATGACTGTATTGCGGTGTATGCTTCACGCGGCGAATTCCGGGGCGATACACGGGATGTCTCGGTCAGCGGCTCCATTCTGTGGGCGGATGTCGCCCACCCGGTCAATATCGGTACGCATGGCGATTATGACGGGAAAGGCGATGTGATTGAGAATATCCGGTTCACGGAGCTTGATATTCTGGAGCATCATGAGCCCCAGCCTGATTACTGGGGCTGTCTGGCGATAAACGCAGGGGATAACAATACCGTCCGCAGCGTAACATACGAGGATATCCGGATTGAATCGTTTGAGCTTGGTGAATTGTTCAATCTGCGGGTATTGCAGAACGAGAAATATAACCCGGCTCCCGGCAAGCGGATCGAACAGATCACCTTCAGGAACATTCACTTTAACGGTACCTGCACGAACCCTTCACATATTGAGGGGTACGACGATGCACGGGTTGTCCAGGACGTTACTTTTGAGAATGTAACCGTGAATGGCAGCGCCTTTCAATTGGAGGAGCCGTATGTCATCATCGGGAAGCATGCTCATGGGATAAAGGTGTTGTAAGGGTTGGGACTGCTCTAATTCTTGAGAAGGATCAACGTCAGCACTTGGATGGACGCTCCACGAACGGACTGTTGTTCCAATCGCTGTTGCCCCCAGATTTTATTGATTCTCCTTAGCGGTGAAAATCCGGGGGCAAAGGCGACCGCTGCCGCTTTTACACAATCAGTCCGTCCTCTCCGCTGTTTAAGCGGGGATATACCAAAAACATAGAGCAGTGCTCCTCCAATAACAGGGGAAGCGCTGCTCTTTTTCCGCTTGTAGAAAATCTGCTTTTGAGCCAGCCATTAGGATAAATTTGCAACAAACCGGCTTAAGGAGTGACCTCTGTAAAGGTAGCGTCTGCGCTGAACGCAGAGCCGGACTCGGCCTGCGCGAATAAAAGATAATTAGCGTGGCGAAGGTATTTGGTCTGGTCTGCCCACATCTGATAAGAGGACTTCTGCGGGTCGGCCAAGCCGGCCACACGGCGGAAGGTCGCTTCATTGTTAAAGGCTGCTGTGCTATCGTTCTGGTCCAGCCATACCTCCCCGTTGGAACGGACCCGCAGGAACCGTCCCGGGTAATTGACAGACTCGAATGATACACCACCCGCATTGGCCAGGCCGGCAACCATCTTGAATTGTGAATCCTGGGCAGGGGAGACGCCGGCATCTATCCGGGCGCGGTAGCTGCTGTGCCTGATGAAGCGGTCCGGATAGTTATACGACTGCAGGCGGACATTCACGGAGACGGGTTCGAGTCTCCATTGCTGGTGGCTACCGAGCGTGTACCGCCATTGATCAATCAGGGTGGCTTCACTAGTTGAGGCGTTGACTACATCGGCTGGCTTATTGGAATGCACAGGGGTAATCCGGTAGTATCCGCTGCCCGTAGGGATGAAAGCGAACTTCTGATGGTCTCCACCATTGCCGGAGTATACTTGGAATTTGGCTCCATGGTCCAGAGAGCCGCTTGCGACCTCGAGGAATAGCCCGCTCTGCACATTCTTAATGCTGTACTGGCCGCCGCCAAGATGGGTTACGGTCCATTGCTGGCTGACTGCTCCAGTATAGGTTGATTTCCGTACCGGAGAGTTGTTCGCCGTACCCGCGGCTTCCATAGCCTTGCCATCCAAACGGACGGAGAAGCGGTAAGTACCATCCGGAATATTGCCTCCGGGAAGAGAGGCTGATTCCCCGGAGCCAGCCGGGCGGGTATAGAGCAGTGTTCCGAATCCAAGCTGGTCAAAGGTGGAGGGGTACTGCGTATTGGCGCCTCCTTCCGGTCTTGCCAGTGCGGCGCGGGCGGCAATATTGGGGACTGCGATTCCTTTCCGGTTGGCATAATGATTGTAGATCATTTCCCAGATGGGGCGGGGTTCATTGCGGCTGGCATCGGAGACAACGGTCTGGGACTGGACGCTGCCGTTCGTACCCGTGCCCCACTCATAGGCAGCAAACGGCACATCTGCTCCGTTATTGTATTTGGCTACATATTCGGCGGCCCGCAGGAAGCGGTTGTTCGCCCATCCGTACAGATCATCGCCCTGATGCCAGGCCATTTCGTTAATCACAGCCATCAGACCGACGCCAAGCTGGGTATGCGCCTGGTCACGCCCGGATTCCTGCCACTGGGCCAGTCCGTTAGGATGAAGGAATGGAATTGCGTTATAAATCGAGCCGTTGCCGGCCCCATGCTTGTAATATTCAACTCCAATATTGTAGATATCCGCGCGGTCGCAGAAGATCCCGATAGCCACAGTCGAAGCCATATTAGCCAGATCCCAGTTGGCCCAGTAATTCTGGATGTAGGCGTCATTGTGGTCCTGGCCGTATTCATTGCCGATCAGGAAACGTTCATTCAGCGGTTTATAGAAGACATTGATCAGCATATCCTGCATCTGCGTTAGATTAAAGCCGGGATAATCCCGCATGAGTTCGGCTGCATTGGCCAGTTCATAGCCATACAGGCCGGAAGCCAGATAACGGTCCGCATTGCCCGAGACGGCAGTAAGGGTGGAAGACCAGGCGTTCAGAATATCGCGCGCGGTGTCTCCGTTGGCCGTGCTTCCGCTGATCTTCCAGCGCAGGGCATTCTGGTAAGCGCGGGCTGTATCCTTATAGAGCAGAGCCACATTATCTCCCGTGCCGCCGCGGATAATCGTGGCGGTTGCCTGCGGGGTCCAGCCGGCTTGCGACAGCGGGCTGTTCACCAGTTGGTTCCACCCATCCAGAACCGGCTGGGTTCCGGCATTCACCATCTGCCTCATGCGGTCGAAGTCCGCCTGCGAATGGAGCAGGCCCGGATGTGCAAATGCGCCTGCCGCGTCCGCTTTCTTCACCGGCACGAGTCCGGTTATACCGGCTGCAAGGGTGAGGATGAACAGGATCATCATAAATTTTTTCATGTATCAGCTCTCCTTCTTATTATGGAATCGCTTCCATCCAGTACTATAGCCCAATTCTGTCCGGGAATAAATTCCAATTATATTAGAAATAGTGCATTAATTAATGCTTTTCATAGTCCGGATCTTTCCTGCGGGGGGATTGGAGCTTTCGTTAAAGTTTGAATGATAACATAAGAAAACAAGAGAATTTGCAATAGATAGCAGGCAGAGAATTTGCTATGATGAGCCGTGTTTCCGTGAGGAATTGGATAGTAGAACACAAAGTTATTCATTCAAAAGGAGGTTGGATATGAGCATCCGGAAATCCCTGTTATCGAAAGCGTTTGTCATTATGATCTCAAGCATCCTGTTAGCTGTAACCTTGATTGGAGATATTGCCCTGCCTGCGGCTAAGGCGGAGGCCAGTATTCCTGAACCAAGTGATCTGGTCGTTATTCATGAGACGGTCAGAGGCGGGTTTACCCATCCCGGGGTGGGAGTGACCAAGTCTGTTCTGGAAAATATGCGCGAGCAGGTGATCGCGGGGCAGGAGCCCTGGGTTTCGTATTATGCGGCCATGACGAAGTCGTCGTATGCTTCCAGAACCGTTACATCAAACCTGGCCAGCGCGGCAGATCCGGCCAAGCCGAAAAGCGTTGCCGTGAACAGCAAAGGAGCATTCGTTACAGACGGGTTAAGTGCGTATACGCAAGCTCTTATGTATTATATTACCGGAGATGAAGTTTACCGAGCCAATGCGATGGCTGTTATCCGGATCTGGGAGCAGATGGACCCGGCCCAGTATACGTATTTTACAGACTCTCATATCCATATGGGCATTCCGCTGAACCGGATGGTGACCGCGGCGGAGATTCTCCGGTACACCGTTGCCCGGAACGGGGCGCTAAGCTGGACGGAAGCGGATACCGCCAAGTTCACATCCAATCTGATTGTGCCGATGACGGAGACCTTTCTGCACGGCAATAACTATTTCATGAACCAGCATTTGTATCCGCTGCTCGGCGCGATGTCCGGTTATATCTTCACAGACAATACGGACCGGTATAAGGAAGGCGTTGAATGGTTTACGGTTAATAAGACTGCCGTGGATCAGGGCCAGAACGGTGCGATCCGGCAGCTGTTCCGGCTGGTCACGGAAGATGCCGTAACCGGTGAGCAGCTGGAGACGCCAAGAGTTCAGCATGTGGAGATGGGCCGGGACCAGGCTCACGGCGCTGGAGATCTTACCAATGTGGAGATTCTGGGACGGTTACTGGATGCCCAGGGCACGAAGGTTGATCCGGTGGATGGAACGTTGTCCACTGCGGATAATGCTGTAACCGCTTACGCCTTCCTGGGCAACCGGATTCTGAAGGCAGCCGATTACTTCGCCCAATATATGCTGGGCTATGACACACCCTGGACACCCGTGGTGGCACGCTACGATGCGGAGGGCAATCCGGTGATTTATAAAGTGCTGTCCGGTGCATACCGGGGGCGGATCGGCGGCAATGTATACGGACAATATTATTATTATAAATACAGCATGGGGCTGGATATAGAGAAGGAAGCTCCATACTATGCCGAAATGTTCAATAAGCGTACGCCGTATTACTGGGAATCACCCGATGGCGGGGCGGACTACTGGCTGTTCATCCCGAAGGAAGCGGCTTCCGAAGGGGCATCCACCTTGCCCGAAGTTTCGCCCAGTGCAGATTGGACAGAAATCGAGCAGCGGGCTACCAGCTTGGATTCCAATGCGGTGACCCGGCAAGAAGGAGACATTTCCTACGTGCAGGTTAAGGCTACCGAAGCAGGCAGCCGGGTTTCTGTGGTCGCTTCAAGCACAAGCCTGAAGACAGTTGCCCTCCGCATCCGGACGAACGGAACAGCCAGGCTGGAGGTCAACGGCTGGACAGAATCGGAGCTGGTACTGCCGGATACGAAGGGCCAGTGGAAATATATAACGCTGACCATGGATCAATATCATGGATTGGGCGATTTGATCTATTTCAAGGTTACGGGTCCCGGAACACTGGTCGACATCGATCATCTGCTGCTGGCGCCGGCAGCCGGATTGACCCCGCCGGTCTTCA
Source organism: Paenibacillus sp. IHB B 3415 (assembly GCF_000802655.2). Lineage (NCBI taxonomy): Bacteria > Bacillati > Bacillota > Bacilli > Caryophanales > Paenibacillaceae > Paenibacillus > Paenibacillus sp. IHB B 3415. The sequence continues at coordinate 65,051 of NZ_JUEI01000020.1, forward strand.
CTTCCGGACCGGCAGATGTGAATGCATTTGCCTATACGGGTTCTGGAGCTACACTACAGGTTAATCTATCTGCCCAAGATGCAGCCGCAGGCGATACTGTGACCTATCAGCTGGACCCTAAACCTGACGGGTCTGTATTTATTGAGAGCACGGGTGAGTTCTCCTGGAAGCCGGAGCAGCCGGGAGTATACTCCCTGATCGTAAGCGCGGACGATGGAGTCTCTGTAACGGCCAAAGCTGTAACCGTTACAGTGGCCAGGAACAGGCAGGAAGCGGTGGAGGCTGCCGCCAGCAGGTATGATCCGGAAACCAGCTACATCTCCACGACACTGGCGGAATATATGGCCATGATCGATGATGTGACGGATGCGCTGCCAAGCGCAACCGATGAAGAGATGTACCGGAAGCTGGCCGGGCTGAATCTCGCCGCCCAAGGTCTTAAGGAATTGACACCCCTGATGAAAGACGGAAGCATGCGTTATTTTGATACGATAGCTTCTTCCACATTCGGTACAGAGATCGGTAATCTGATCGATAACGCGCCGGACAGCTTTGCCGGATATTATCTGGCCGACAGTCTCAGCTATATCCTGGATTTCGGAGAGAACTTCAAGGTATCTGCCACTGCCTTCGCGCTTCAAGTCAGAACCGGATTCCCTGAGCGGATTGGCGGGTCTGCAGTATATGGCTCGAATGACAAGGAGTCCTGGACCCGGCTCACTCCGGGAGTAACTACGGTATCGGATGCAATGCAGACTCTGGAGGTCGGTGAAGCGCAGCAGGAAGGCCAGTTCCGTTTCCTGAAGCTTCAGATGATCGAGCCGTCAAGCACGATGTTCGAATTGTCCGAGCTTCGCATCTATGGCCTGCGGCATGAGACCCATAACAAGCTGAAGTCTGTAACGCTCAGCTCCCCGCAGAGTACTCAGAACAGGGTAGAAACCGGTAGCAGGGTGGACCTTTCCTTCCAATCTACCGAACCTATTGAGGGTGTAGAGGTTACCCTACAGGGTCGGCAAGCCTCCGTTCACACCACGGACCGGGTCAACTGGACGGCCTCTGTAGTCATGGACAGTGCTATGCCGGCGGGCAAGATTAAATTCTCTGTCAGCTACACAACCGCAGGCGGATTACCGGCCGCGCCTGCCCTGTTCACTACGGATAATTCAGTGCTCTACTATGTCAATAAATCCAAATATGTGGATGTCACGAAGCTGGCCCGTGTGACTGCTTCAAGTGCCCAATACGGCAATAACGGTCTGCCTGCGGACAAGGTCGGCTATCTGCTGTTTGACGGCAACACCGCAACCTATGGAGACTTGGCGGGTGGCAACGGGGCTTATTATACGCTAGACTTTGGGCCAGAAGCGTCCATCAGGCTCAGCGGCGTCATTCTGCTGCCGAGAACGGGTTATGCCAGTCGGATGAACGGCCTGATCATTCAAGGCTCCAATGATGAGCTGAATTGGAGTAATCTCACCCCGGCTGTGTCTGGGGCGGCTGACCAATCCTGGACCTATATTAATGAAGAACAAATGAAGGACAGCAAGCCTTACCGGTATCTAAGAATAGTTAACCCTGCTTCATGGAGCGGCAATGTAGCTGAAGCAGAAATATACGGCGAATATAGTATTCCAGCCGCGGCCCTTGAGGCGAAGGTGAAAGGGCCTGAGGGATATACCCGGCTCAGCTACTACCAGTACAAGCAAGAGGCGGACCGGATTGTGGAAGCTGCCGGAGATCAAGGCGCAGATATGCTGGCCTTGCTTAATGAGCTGTTCCAGGCGGAGCGGCTGCTGGTTACGGTCACGGAGCTGCCAGCAGAGAGAATAGCAGTTACCGAATCGATGGTGAAGGCGTCTCATATCTCGTGGGACGGTAAATTATCCGAAGCTGCCAACGGCTGGAAGGCCTTCGACGGCGACAAGGCTACGTATACCGATACCAAGGTTAATCCAGGATGGATTGTTGCCGATCTGGGAGCTGGCAATGACAAGGCGTTGTCCAGCTTCAAATTCTATCCGAGAAGCACCCAGGCCCATCTCGCCCGGGTCAATGGAGCGATTCTTCAGGGCTCTGCAGATGGAGAGCACTATACGGATCTATACACCATAAACGGTATCACCACCGCTGAATGGCATACGGCTGCCATAAGTGAAGATACAGCTTACCGCTATCTGCGTTATTATTCCCCAAGCGGGAACGCCAACGTGGCTGAGCTGGAATTCTATCAGAAGACAGCTGACCGGACACTGCTGGAGTATCTGAGAGAGCAGGCCGAAGGTGTGCAACGTGACCTCTATACGGAAGAGAGTCTTGTAGTTCTGGATACGGCAAAAGCTGCCGCACTGGACCTGGCTGCGGATGCGGCCCAATTCTCGATCGACGCGGCAGCATCCGGTTTGCACGCTGCCATGGAGCATTTGGTGGTCAAAGCAATCATTGTCAGTCTGAACAAGGTGGAAGTAACAACAGCAGTGGGAACAGCTCCGGAGCTGCCGTCGGTAGTAGAAGCAGTATATAGCGATAAGACGGTCAGATCCCTGTCTGTACTATGGCAGGATATCGACCCGGTTCAATATAGCTCCGTGGGAAGCTTCACGGTAACCGGCGCGGTCTACGGCACGGATGTGCCGGCAGTCGCCAATGTGGCTGTAATGGATGAAGATTCGCCAACGCCGCCGGTACTTCCGGCATCACCGACCGGATTAACGGCTTCCTCCATTACTGCGAACTCCCTGAAGCTGAGCTGGAATGCCCCGGCTGATAATGTGCGGTTGGCCGGATATGAGGTCCTGCTGAACGGAGAAGTACATGGTACGGTAACAGGGGATACCTATGAGTATGGCTTCACCCGGTTATTGCCGGATACGTCCTATACGTTCCGGGTGACCGCCTTAGATGAAGCGGGTAACAAGGCTTCAAGTAATGACTATACGGTGAAGACTCTGAAGGAGGAGGATCAATCACCGCCAACGCCGTCACCGCCACCGGCTTCACCAGTTGACGGCGGGAATACAGGGGGGACCGCCATTCCGGCCCCAGTCCAGACAGTAATAAGCGTACATGGAAGCCGTATTCAGGTTGTTCCTGCCGTACATCAGGGAGCAGCGCTAATCACACTAAGTGAAGAGAGCCTGGAGGAAGCCCTTAAGCAGGCGATCCAGAACAAGGAGGACACCTTGGATATTCAGGTGCAGACGAACGCAGGGTTATCTTCCTTTGTGCTGGAGCTTCCGGCCAGTGCCTGGCTCAAGTCACAGCGGGAAGGAATCAGGTTTCTGTCGGTTGAGACCGGATTAGCTTCATTGTTAATTCCTCTGGATGCGGCCGGTGACCTGATGGAAACAGATAAGCTGACCGTGTCGGTCGGGCAGGCGGACCGGTCCGGATGGCAGGCATCACTGTCGGATCTGCTCAAGAACAAGCCTGTCTATGAATTGGGGCTCTCCGTTAACGGGCAGAGTGTGAACGTCTTCGCCAACGGCAGCGTGGTGAAGGTAATGATTCCCTATTCGCCGCAAGCGGATGAATCCGTATATGGACTGGTCGCTGCATCCCTGCGTGATGACGGAGGTCTGGAGGTGATCCGGAATTCCAAATATGACAGAACAGCAGGAAGGCTTGTCTTTGGCGCCAGACATTTCAGCAAGTATGCGGTGGTCTCGGTTCCATCCTCTTATAAGGACATGGAGCCCTATTCATGGGCGAAGGATGGCGTTACTGCCTTGTCGGCCCGCGAAATTGTGCAGGGGACCGGGAATAATAGTTATGCTCCGGGGCGCGCGTTATCCCGCGCCGAGTTCCTGAAGATGATGATGGAAGCCTTTGAATTAGTGCAGGCAGGTCAAAGCTCCTCCTTTAAGGATGTGAGATCAGGCCAGTGGTATACGGATGCGGTTGCATCAGCGGAGGCTTTGGGAATTGTTACGGGATACGGGGACGGTACCTTCGGTGCGGGCCGCAGCATTACCCGGGAAGAAATGGCGGTCATCACCGTCCGTGTTTTGAAAGCGGCGGGAGAAGAACTGCCGAAGCATCATGAAGCCGTCAACTTCAGCGACACACCGCTAATCTCCGCGTTTGCCCTGGATGCGGTGAACCTCATGGCAGAAGGAGGCTTCATCGAAGGCCGGAGCTCAGGCAATTTTGCTCCGAAGTCACAGGCCACGCGGGCGGAAGCAGCGGTGCTTGTGGCAAGAGCGATGGGGTTGATTTAGGCTGCTCCAGGTAAGGAACAAAATCCCAACCATCTGCGTCTAACCTTATAGAATTAGCAAACCGCACTGGAGGGGAATAGATATGAGAGCAGCACCAATGAACGGGTTGATCCGGAAGACTGCACTTATCGCATTATGTATGTTGCTATTATTGCTGGATGGAAAGGTAACAATGGCGGAACCTTCTGCAGGACCAAAGGCGACGGTGCATTTCACAGCGGAAATGCAGGAGCTGCTTGACGGGGCAGAGCGTGTTCTGCTGGCTGAGCAGCCGTTTCCGGACGAAGCGGCCGTTGGCTTCTTCAAGAACGGGCGCAGTCTGCCCAAGGGATATTTGGAGAGGACCGCAGACCGGATTCTGGAGCAGCGGGGCAAGTTCGCCAAGGCGTCCGATCTGATTCAGACCGCGCTGGCTTATAGTGCTGCGGGCGGGAATATCAACAACATCGCCGGCATTGATTTGTATCCGCTGCTCATGAACCATGCCGGTCTTGATTCAGAAGGGGCAGCCGTCGTAGCTGCCGCTTATATTACTACGAATAACTCCACCTTCAATACTTATGAGCGGACGAACCGTTATCCCGATATGATCCTCTATCAGCTGCTCGGCATGCAGCTGGCGGACGGCAGCTGGTCCATGGCCGGCCAGAGTAGTGGAGATCCGGCGTCAACAGCGCGGGTGCTCACGGCGCTGGCTTCGGTAGCTGGAACGGAACTAACGGAGCAGCCTGTAGAGAAGGCTGTGCAGTGGCTGAGGGACAAGCAGCAGCCGGACGGCGGGTTGGATGGCAAGACTGAGACCACGGCGCAAGTCATTATTGCTCTATCCTCCCTGGGAATGGATGCGGCAGACTTTGAGAGAGAAGGCGGCGCATCGCTGCTGGACCATTTGCTGTCTGCGAAGCTCCCGGGCGGCGGCTTTGCGCAAATGGCGGGCGGCACAAGTGACCGTTCGGCCACGGTGAACGGCTATCTTGCCCTGACCTCATACAAGCTTTTGGCGGAACAGGCAGGACTTCTGTACAGCGGACTGCATCATGCCGGACCTGAGCGGGCAGTGATCCAGTTGGAAGGCCCCGGCGGAACGCTTGCCGGCGGACGGATAACGGGCGGTGATGCGGTGAAGGCAGCCGCAGCTTTTTTACAGTCCAAAGGTCTTGCTTATAAGCTGAATGCAGATGCCGCCAAACCGGCCTTCACAGCTATTGAAGGGATTCAGAACGGACGGTACAACGGACGCGGAGAATGGAAAATGGCCGTTTACAGCGGGGGAAGCGCCTGGCTGTATCCTGAGAACATTTCATCCAGGCTGACGGTCGGTGACGGCAACCAATTGCTGGTGTACTATGCCGATGACACGGAGCTATTAGACCAGATAACGGTGGAGTGGAAGGACCAGTATGGCCAGCAGAGCGGAAGTTTTGCTACTGCCCATACACCGTTTTCGCTGCGAATCACTAAATCCAACAGTCATCTAGGCGGCCTTCCGGCCTTTGGGGTGACGGTAACTCTTCAGGGGACCAGCGTAGTCGTCGACAGCGCCGGAAAGGTATCCTTTGCCGGAATGAAGCCTGGCGTCTATCCTGTGCAGATTACAAAGTACCGGAAAGATGGCGCTCCGGCGTTAGCCAAGCGTACGTTTGCGCTGCATATTACTTCACCCGAACTGGCCAGCTTTAAGGATGCCGGTAAAGTCGCTGCCTGGGCACGGGATGATCTCGCTATGGCGCTGAGCAGCGGATATATCCAGGGGGTGAGTGCCAGCGGGAATGTGCTTGCACCGAAGCAAAAGCTGACCCGGGCTGAATTTCTTACCCTGCTGCTGCGGCTGCTGCATGAGTTCCCGGATTCCAAGACTGCTTCCGGATTTACCGATGTACCGTCAGGCAAATGGTATAGCGGTACGGTTGCCAAGGCCGTGGAACTCGGCATCCTTAGCCCCTCTTCGGGGAAGTTTGAGCCGGACCGCGGTATTACACGGGAAGAAGCGGCGGTCATGGTTGTCCAAGCTGCACAGCTGACCACGTACGGTAGTCCTGAACGTATGGGCTTAGCTGATGTTACAGGCCTGACTCTGGCCAGCCGCCAGGCGATTCAAGCCGTCAATGAACACGGAGTAATGACCGGCAGCGGCGGCCGCTTCGAGCCGAAGCAGGTTCTGGTGCGTGAGCAGGCAGCGGCCATTCTGGTAAGGCTGCAGAAGTTCATTCCGGGAGGGTCATTATGAAACTTCAATCCTAGGAGGAAACAGATTTCCGCCTGAAAATATAAACAGCATTAGCAGGCGAAGGGGGTAACAGGAGGGAGGACAATCCCTCGCTGAGCTCCATTGTGAACTTATCTGCGCTGTAATAAGCGTCGAAATCTCCAGTCACCGCAGGATCCTTTGTTCCAAGAACGATATATAAGTCAACCGAATCCGTCTTAAATACATGTTTTTCATACGGGTTTTTAGGGACCGGCCAAGAGCAGAGTACTACTTCAGGGCTGTATTTATGAAGGGCAGCTTTGGCATCTGCCTGTTCCACGAAGCCGGGGTAATCGATATAGTGCTTCCAGCTATAGTCGTCTGTTGCTGTGCAGTTGATATTTTTTTCGTTCAAAAACCTGGTTAACGTACCGTCGCCTGCAGCTATTTCAAGACATTTTTTATCGCCTATCAAGCTTGAGAGTTCGTTAATTAAAGGCTTTGAATAGAAACAATAGATGCCTTTTTTATTGACGAGGGGCATTAATATCTTTTTATTCAGGAGAATCCGCCAACACAGCCTGAATAGGCCCAGAGAAACCGGCTTTCGTTCAAGCCCCTTTTTGAATAAAAGCTTTTGTAAGATCATGCCGTCCCAGAGGTTGAACTTTACATTTCCGGCAGGAGTTTTTGAAGAAGCCGTTATATTTAGCTGCTCCAGCAGATGGATGGCAAATCGGGCCTTAATCACATTGGGCAGAAAGGCATTAACTGTTTTTTCATTAAAGCCGCTTTTGGAAATTTTATGATTGGCCATCTTTGCACTTGCCGTATATTTATCAAGAATGGCAGGAATTAGATTAGAATTCTTAGTGCTTTTTAGTATACTTAGTTCTTGCAGTACCTCCGCCTGATACTCCGGATACTGTTGTAATAATGTTTCTACACTAATTTCATTGGCTAATATTTTACGGGCGGTATCATTCGTGAAATTTCTCATTCTATTCTCCATTGTCATTGAATTTCGTGCAGCGCATCTCTAATAATGTATCATATCTCATTCAGAATGTTGTAGGATAATGCTCAATTATATCTTCGGTAGCGAATGTTATGGATACTGCGAGTAAGCTAATCCCGGCGAATACTTTCTGCATTGCCAATCTGGACAGCCTGTCCACCAAGGTGCTCAAATCATTTAACCGGGATAAGATCATGCTGGTCGAGGGGCTGGTTGGTGGATAATAAGGAATCGTATTGTGCCCTGGTTACCGAGCATGCGTCAAGGTCTGCTTTTAATAGATAATAATCTGACCCACCCGCTGACCCGGGATATGGATGCGACACAGTTCGTGGGGGGATGTTCGTTTATCGGAGTGCCGATTCGTAATGAACAAGGGGAGTTCTACGGTTCACTATGTTCATTCGACCAGAATTTCTATCAGTATCAGGAGCGGGATGTGGAGCTGCTGCTGTCCTTGTCGGCTTTTTATACGGATCTGCTGGAAATGGAATCGACCCTTACCCAACTGAAAGCTGCGGAGGAACAGGCCATTCAAGTGCTTGAGGATAAAAATAATTTGCTGGCCGTACTCAGTCACGAGATCCGTACACCGATGAACGGGGTGATTGGAATGACGAGTCTGCTGCAGACGACAGAGCTGTCCGAAGAGCAGACGCTGTACGTGGATGTGATAGAGAAGAGCGGCAGCAATCTGCTGGCGATGATGGATCAGATTCTCGATTATTCCAAAATGGAAGCCGGGACCATGACGCTGGAGAGCAACCCTTTCCACATCCGTGATGTGGTCTCCCATGTCGTGCAGTTGTTCTCAACGGAGGCTGAGAAGAAAGGGATAAGGCTACATGCCGTCTATGGCAATGAACATAGAGATGAGCCTGCTCTGCTGGGGGACAGCAATAAAATCAGTCAAATTCTCACCAATCTGGTGGGCAATGCGCTTAAATTTACTGAGCAGGGTGAGGTATGCCTAATTGTGCAAACTGAGGCCGCTGCGGAAGACCGGGTCACCTTCTCCATTGAAGTTAAGGATACCGGCATTGGACTGCCTGTAGAACAGAAAGCCAACCTGTTCCGCTCCTTCTCGCAAATTCATGAAAGACGCTCACCGGGAAGCTATAGCGGAGCCGGACTGGGCTCTCCATCTGTAAGCAGCTGGCTGAGCTAATGAACGGCAAAGTATGGCTTATGGATACCAGCGAACAGGGCAGCACGTTTGCATTCGCGATTCCTTGCTCTGTGGCAGGATTTATATGAGGACGAACCGGCAGGTGAGGGTTTAGATATCAATCCAATAAAAAACCTATACATTTCATAAAAATGTGAGTTAGAAGCTGGAACCATAGGATTGTATTATTATTGGTAAGGAATTCCTTATTAAAATTCATCATGCGGGGGGAATTGTAATATGCAGGAGACCATTGTGCGGATCTTGAGTGAAATTAAGAACAATCCAGAGCTGTTGCTCACTGCCACTGAAGCCACCGATATTGTGAATGATGTGGGTCTGGATTCCTTACAAATGATTAATTTCATTCTCCGGATTGAAGACGAATTTGAAATTGAGTTTGATTTTGATCACTTTGCCTATGAGGATTTCCAGTCGATCGGGGATTTCATGGGGTTCATCACAGCCACGCAAACTGCTTCGTAAGGGGGCTTCATTATGAAGTCAACCGTAGTTCTAGGCACCTTTGATTCCGAGGCGTGGTGGCGGAGTCCGCATGGATCTATGCTTCCTTCAATGAACAGCAGCCAAGCTGTGACGATGGGCATGGATGAATTGTTGTTTCCGTTATGCAAGGAGCAGGACATTCTGTTCACCCGGCAGCCCATGGACGAGCATCTTAGAAGCTATTTATCGCTGCTCGGCTATACCTTCACCCCTATTCATTGCAGAAATCCCGTTCATGCGGATGACTACAGGCTGCATGTGTTTGATCTTCTAATGGCTGATGCAGGCTACTACCAGCAGCTACTCCCGCAAGATGCTATAATCTCTCCCTATTCTATTCTTTCTGATGCCAATGAGGTAGTACGCAGGTTCAGTTTTGGTAATCATTTTCCCTCCTTAGATACAGTTCGAGCAGTGAATTCAAAGACCTATTCTCATGAATTAAGACAAAGATTGGGCATTCGCAATAGTTCCTCGATAGCTGAAAGTGCTGAGGAACTGCTGACCTACGGCCTTCTGCTGCTACGGACCGGACAAGTGCTGGTGAAGGACCCGCTGGGTGTCTCAGGCAAAGGCAATATGTTAATTTCAAGCGAGAGAATGCTGAGAAGAATTGCCGCCTATCTGCAAGAGCAAGAGAATAGAGGCAAACAAACACAGTTCATTATCGAACCCCTGCTTGATAAAACGGAGGATTTCTCCTGTCAGCTGTTCATAACAGAGCAGGGGGAAGCGGAATTGTTGTCTGTTCAACGAATGGTGAATGAAGCCTTCTCTTATGCAGGCTCCTATCCTGCCGGTTCCGGGTTTACCCGGATGCTCCGGGACAAGGGTTATTTCAGCATTATGGAAAGTGCCTGCAAGGACTTGTTCGAGACAGGCTATCACGGCGAGGTATGTATAGATTCCATGCTGCTGGCAAGCGGTGAGCTGGTGCCCATCGTTGAGATTAATGCCAGAAAGTCCATGGGGCTGATTAACCATCATCTCAATAACGATTTACAGCAGTATTCCTTGTTCAGCTTTTTGACCTTTATCTCGGCAGGCTGCTCCACGGAAGTGACCATGCTGCAGGTTCTGGAGGTTCTAAGAGCAAGCGGATTGTTGTTTACGCAAGAGAACAGGCAAGGAATTATACCGCTGGGCGCAAACACGCTGTTCGGCTCCGGCAATACCGTATTCGCTGACGCGGAGTTTGAATGGCGGAAGGGGAAGCTTTTTGTAGCTGCTCCCTATGCCTCTGATGTGAGTGAAGCATTCACGCTAATCCAGCGGGTGAAGGACGTCTTGAAGTCTCTAACCATTAAGGTTTATAACTGACCAGTCTTGATCGTAAAAAGAGGGAGCTGACAAATGATTACCATTTTATGCTCATCTGTCGCATTGGGGGTATATACACCTGCGGTCCTGTTACGTGACGAGCTAAGCAGGTCATATGAGGCCGATCTGGAAGTGCTGGAAAGCTTGTATCCGCCCGAAATAAGACTGAAATTAACCGAAAATAAAAAGGTTTTCTCTACGAGATTTGAAGTAGCCAAGCTGGGTCACAGAATGATCAGGGATATCACACCGAATCTGGACCCGCAGCTGGTAACCCGGCTTTTAGGCAAGTGGGCGGAAGAGAACCGGAGGGTGTTTATGGTTTTCTCGGGATTCTGGATGCCTGTTCTGGAAGAGTACGCGAAGAGTTACCGCAAGGATGTGCATGTCGAGCTGATTCATATGGATGCAGTCATATCTCCATCGTGGAAGCTCTATTCCAACAATATCCGGAACGATCTGTTTACGGTGAACGATGTCTGGTTTTTTGACGGGGCGTCTGGGCGGGTGAATTACAGTATTTCCATGGGTCATGCTGCCCCTAAGGACTATAAGGAACGTGACCACCGGTTCGTCATCCATGGCGGCGGCTGGGGAATGGGGACCTACAAGGAGACGGCAGCGGAGCTGAATCACTCCCTGGATTTGAACATCGTCATTCATGAGCTGGCGGATGATCAGGCTTATGGAGCCGGCCACCGTTACTACATGGTGAAGCCGGGCTGGTCGCCCTGGATGAAGAACGAAGACAATGAATATACCCTACCGCCATTCGGTGAAATTATCAATCAGTGCTTTAACGAGGATACCCGGGAGAAGCATAGCTTTTATAAGGTGATCTGCAACTCGAAGGCCATTATCAGCAAGCCGGGGGGAGGAACCCTGCTGGATTCGCTGGAATCCTCCACGCCGGTTATTTTCCTGGAGCCGCTTGGTGAACATGAAGCCAACAATGCCGAGCTATGGGAGCAGCTTGGGTTCGGCATAGGGTATGAGAAATGGATGAGTATGGGTTGTCCGCTTGAGATGTTGGAGGCATGTAGTGAGAACTTAAAAAGCTATAAGACTCAAGTGTTACATTACGGGAGGTGTTTTGATGAGACAGCCGCAAACATCCGTAGTTCTGGACAGGGATTCCTTTGAGCGCCTGAAGAAAACCATTAAACATATGTCGGTCACGCACAAGCAGGTTCATCTCGACCCAACGTATTCAACGAATCTTCCTGTGGAGGTCGGGCTTAAATTAACCAATGGCTGCAACCTGCGCTGTAAGCATTGTTTCGAATGGAACGCTGAGGGGTATCACCGGGATTTGGGCAGAGCCGAGCAGAGAGAAGAACTAGATTTCGCTGTGATTGAAAAAGTGTTCCGGCAAACCAAAGAAACGAACGCCAATATGTTCCTTTGGGGAGGAGAGCCTCTGTACTACAGCCGTTTCAATGAATTGGCCGACCTGCTGGAGAAGGACCCCAGATGGACGGTACTATGTACAAATGGAATTCAAATCATTGAGAAGCTGGATTCCATCCTCAAAATGTCCAAAAGTCTGGTCTGTCTGATCAGTCTGGAAGGCTTCGAAGAGGAGAACGATGCGATCCGGGGAAAGGGCACCTTCAAGAAGGTAATGGCGGGCATTGATAAGCTGCTGGAGCTGGAGAAGGAGGGCATCTACCAAGGGAAAATCTCCATCCATCTGACCATTAGCGATGTCATGATTGATAAGCTGTATGATTTTGTTGAATTTTTTGAGAATAAAGGAATTGACTCGGTGTATATTACCTTCCCGTGGTATTTGCCGGATGAGGTATCGAGTAATATGGACCGCTATTTCAACGAACATTTCAAGTGGCTGGCGGAGGATCTGGAGGAAGGGCACCGCAATAGCTGGCATTCGTTCAAATATAAAATATCGCCCGACAGGATTGAACCGCTGCTTGCACAAATGGAGAGGATTAACCAGCGAACCTGGAACTTAAGAACACGGTATCAGCCCGCGCTTGAAATGGATGAAGTACGAGACTTTGTATTGGGTTCAGAGAAGCCTGCCCAGAATAAAACGCAATGCTTGTCGATCCGCACCAGACTGGATGTGCTGGCTGACGGTGAAGTCAGTGCCTGCAAATTATTTCCGGAGTTCTCCTTGGGGAATCTGGCGGACCAGGATCTCAAAGAGATATGGGATGGCGAGAATTTTGAAAGGGTCCGGGAAACCCTGCAGTGCGGCCTGATGCCGGTATGCTCCAAATGCATTCTGCTGTATCTTCACGGAAAATAAGAATGGAGGCTATAACGAAGAATTCCGCTGTGAGCCGCAAAGTGATGGATTGGGTGGTTCCCCTAGGCCCTTATGATTGTTTGTTGAATGCGGTTACATTGTGGTTGTCTGTTCATCATGCCGATCCAAATCCGCTGTACAGGTATAATTTCTCCATTAATTATTATGCAGGCTATGACTGGTTCGACGGTACGGTGCCGGTGAATGAGCTGTTTAGCTTTATCCGGCGCGCTTATGGGGTTGAATTGAAGCCTTGCCGTTTAGACTCGATGGTTAGTGGACGGATGTATTTGCTGCCGGTGGACGCCTATTATGTGTCCTATATGAAGGAATTTTACGAGAATGACCATATGCTGCATTATGTGCTTGCTGAAGCGGTAACGGATCAGAGCCTGAGAGTTACAGATCCTTATTTCAAAAAAAGCCTATTGGCAGACAGGACTTGCGTGGAGCAAGCATGGCGCACCTTCGGCGAACCGGTTATGGAAATTAGCTCGCCCTTGAGCCTGAATCCTGATCTGAACTCTATCCGGCCTTACTTAACAACACAGCCCTATGAAGAGTTGCTCCCCCGCACCTTTGCCCAAATTTCGGAACGGATCATGTATGTTGGAGCTTATAGGGGGCCGGAGAATTTAATGGATAATCCTGTGTTCAAACAACAGTTTGGCTGCATCCGCACGATTGCTCTATCGCGGTTAAGGCATTTCGGCACCTGCAGCACCATGGATTATGCTCACCTTGGCTCAGCGTGGAGGAAGCTTGAAGTGAGCTTTATGAAGATGACGATAAGCTTGGACAGAGGGGTAACGGCTACCGTGAAGCATCTGAAGCAAATTGCGGAGGATGAGCTTGCTTATTTACATTCCTATACTACAGGAGGCTGAGGATGCCGGGTGAAACAAGGGTTGAGCAGATCGAGCGGCTATTCTGGGAAAAAAGGATAGCTGCCGTTACATTGCTTAGGCGGGCGCTTAAAGAGCAGGTGGAGCAGATTGAAATTCTCAAAGAGGAAACCCGGATCAGGCTGACGGACGGGAGACGCTTTTATTGGGATACCCAATATATTAACAGTCTCGGGTTTCTTATGCGGGATGGATTTGTGGAGCGCGAGGAGAGCCGGTTATTGTCCGTATTGATCCGTGAAGGATTTGAAGTATTTGATATCGGGGCGAATTATGGATGGTATTCCACGTTATTCGCACAAGCGGTGGGGCAGAGGGGCAAAGTTCATAGCTTTGAGCCGGTAAGCCCCACATTCTCCGAACTGGAAAGAAACATCCAATTAAACAAGCTGCAGAATGTAGTTCTAAATCAGCTCGCGCTCTCTGACTATAACGGTGAAGCAGAGATCTATCTGCCTGTAAAAAGCGGGTCTGAGGATGCTGCCTTAGTGATTGACCGGGCCTTGCAGCATGAAACCTACCGTTGCCGGGTGCAAACTCTGGATACGTACATTGAGCAGCAGCATATCAGTCACATTGACCTGATGAAAATCGATATTGAAGGCGGCGAATTAAAAGCATTAAAGGGAATGGAACAGTATTTGCAGCAGCATCATGAGAAGCCCCTGCTAATGCTGGAAGCGACGGAAGTTCTGGCTTTGCGGTTCGGAAATTCGATAAGTGATGTATTCCGGTTTTTGAAGGAGTATCAGTATCAGCTCTTTCAACTGGCCGCAGATGAGCTTGTTGAGCTGGATAGCGCTGCGGAGTTACAGGCACAGAATATATTTTGTCTGCAGCCGGAGCATATCCGGATGTACAGCCCGTTCATAAGATTGATAACCATAGCAAAGTAGGGATGCCGGTATGGTCATTCATGTGGATCAATTGAGCAAGTCCTTTGACTACTACAAAAAAGAAACGGGAATCAGAAACTCGGTCAAGAATCTGTTCCACAGGGAGAAATTAACCAAGGATGCCGTGAACAAGGTCTCGTTTGATATTAATGAAGGCGAGATGGTTGCTTTTCTGGGTCCGAACGGAGCAGGCAAAACCACAACCTTAAAAATGCTCTCCGGCATCTTGTATCCGACTGGCGGCAGCGCGGAGGTACTGGGCTACATTCCCTGGGAAAGAAAGAATGACTTCAAAAAGCAATTTTCCATTGTCATGGGCCAAAAAAACCAACTGTGGCTGGATCTGCCGGCAAGCGATTCCCTGTATTTAAACAAGTGTATTTATGAAATCGGCGATCAGAAGTATAAGGATACACTTGACGAGTTAGTTGCGCTGATGGATGTCAGACACCTGCTGCATGTACAGGTCAGAAGACTGTCCTTGGGTGAACGAATGAAGATGGAGCTGATCGCTGCTTTACTGCACCGGCCCAGGATTATTTTTCTGGATGAGCCGACCATTGGCCTGGATCTGGTGTCACAGAAGAACATCCGCGAGTTCCTCAAGGCTTACAATCATGAATTCCGCACGACCCTGCTGCTTACGAGCCACTATATGAAGGATATTGAAGACCTGTGTAAGCGGACCATCGTGATCAATCAAGGCAAGCTGGTGTATGACGGGGAAATCCGCAAAATCAATGAGGTCATGAACGAGAAAAAGCTAATGAAGCTGACCTTCTCGGCCATCGTCGACCGGCAAGCTTTAGCAGCTTTGGGTTCAATTAAAGAATACAACGGCTATGATGTCATTCTCGAAGTGGAGCGTGCGAAGTTCAAGGAGTATTCCAGAATGGCCATGGATCACTTTCCCGTCATTGATCTGAATCTGGAGGACATTCCCCTGGAGGAAGCCATTGCACGATTATATGAACAGCCGGAGCCGCGCGGATGAACAATAAATTTGCCGTCAGCTTTTCGCTGGGAATCCAGAACTCCATGGAATACCGCTTCAACTTTTTTATGGGTTTTGCCAGTCTCTTTTTCCCTATCTTCATTCAGCTCTTCCTGTGGAAGGCGGTATATAGCCATGCCTCCAATGTGAACTTATATGGCTATACCTACCGCCAAATGATCGTCTACACCATTGTAGCTGCCCTGATCTCACGGCTGGTTGCTACGGGTCTGGAATATGACATTAACCATGATATTAAAAGCGGGGGACTCAATAAATACTTGGTGCGGCCGATCGGTTATTTTCCTTATAAAATATGTGTCTACCTTGGCGGAAAGGTCCTCTCTTTTGCCATTACGTTAATCATGCTGCTGAGCGTGGTGCTGTTCATGGTTTATTACTTCAAAGCGCCAATCAGCGTATCGCGCATACTGGTTTTTGGTGTCGTGCTCATACTGGCGGTTGTGCTTAATTTCATGATTTCATTCTCGGTCAGTGCGATTGCCTTCTGGTTAACCGATGTCTCTTACTTTTTTCATGTTACAGCGTTATTGATTCAGATTTTTAGCGGCGGGATTTTCCCGCTCGATATTTTTGGGGCGAAATGGCTGGCCGTCTTCGACTATTTGCCGTTCAAGTATACGATCTACATGCCGGTGAATGTAATCAATGGCAAGCTGACCATGCTTCAGGCGCTGCATGTAATAGAGCTTCAACTGTTATGGATTGGACTCATTATGATGCTTACGCGCTATATTTGGAAAGTGGCGATCAAGAAATATATTGCCGTAGGGGGTTAAGTGAACCCGATGCTCAAATCACTCCGGAAGTACGGTTTCATATATACCTTGTTCATCAAAAATTCCCTGATGTCCCAAATGGAGTATAGAGTTAATTTCCTGATGGGTCTGCTGGTGGAGACCTCCTATCTGTTCGCCAAATTCCTGTATGTGATTATTGTCTATGAGGCGGGACTTACACTGGATGGCGTGCCCATTGATGCGATATTGCTGTTTATTGGCACCTACACCTTGATGACGGGGTTGTATTGGGGACTGTTTGCCATCAACTTCGTGCAGATCCCTGAGCATGTAAGAACAGGGTCACTCGATATTTTGTTAACCAAGCCGATTTCCCTGCAATTTATGATGACATTACGGAATGTTGACTTTGGTCTGGCGATCCCGAATGTGCTGGGCGGAGTGACCATGGTTGTGGTGGGCTGGAGAAGACTGGGGCTTCCGGTCGATGTTGCTTCAATAAGCGGGTTCATCTTCTTCCTCGTGCTGGGGCTGTTCGTGACCTACACTTTGTTCCTGATTCCGCAATTATTATCGTTCTGGTTTATTCAAATTGCTGCTGTAAATGACATCTCCAACGGGCTGTTCGAGCTGAATAACATGCCAATGTCGATCTACTCCAAATGGATTCAGCGTATAGGGATATTTGTTATCCCTGTTCTATTGATTACTAACTTTTCACCATTATTCGTTCTGGACCGGTTACATCAGGGCCTCTTCCTCTGGGCCATTCTGGCCCCAGTCCTATTGCTGGGAATCACGAGATGGATCTGGTCCAAAGCGATTCGTAATTACAACAGCTCAGGCGGCTAGATATCCGGGATCACAGGAGGTAAGGGTATGAATACTCAGAAGCCATATCGTATTGGAATTTTGGGCTGCTCAACAATAGCTCCGTTCTCGATCATTAACCCGGTCAGGGAGCTTAATCAATTTGTAACTTATGCTGTAGCATCGCGTGATTTGGAACGATCCACAGCCTATGCGCTGAAGCATCATATTCCGCATGTTTTTGAAAGCTACGATAAACTGCTGAAGTCGGCGGACATTGATGTGGTCTATATTCCGTTATCCAATTTCCTGCATAAGGAATGGACGCTGAAGGCGATTGAGGCCAACAAGCATGTCTTGATTGAAAAACCGATGGCTCTACATGCCGATGAGGTTCTGTTAATCAATGAACGAGCCAAGGAACAGGGTGTACATGTCCTTGAAGCGCTAATGGTGCAGCATCATCCGTGGCAGCAGGAGATCACGGACATGATAGCAACTGAAAAATACGGCAAGCTAAAAAAAATCCGAACCCGAATCTCCTTTGAAATTCTGCAAAGCAACTATAGCGCGGATAATTACCGGTTCAAGCCGGAGTACGGAGGCGGCTGCTTCATCGACGAATGCTCGTATTGGCTGCAATTTATCCAGAAGGTCATTGGTTTAAAGCCGCAGGCACTGGACGGATTCTCGACATTCTCAGGCATCAATCAATGCGACTGGACCTTTCATGCGGCGCTGCAATATGAAGGGGGCGTCGAGGCAGAATTCCTGGGTTCCTTTGAAATGCCGAACAATGCCACCCACTGGCTGGAGTTTGAGCGGGCCAAGGTAAGGATCAGCGGTTTTTTCAAGCCTTGCTATGGGGATTACAAGATCGTCATTCAGGTTGAACATACGGAAGAGGGAACAACAGATAAGCTAGTATACTCCCCGCAGAATTACTATGTGAACCAGCTCCGGTTTTTGGCTGAGGTTCTTGGGGGCGCAAGAGAGAATATCCCCTTATCCGAATCCTATGAACGAGTGGCAACCATGAATACTATCTATGAGATTGCCAGGAGGAAGCATGCCCAGCAGCCCGGCATGGAAGATAGACCGGACGGGGAGGCTGTGAATTATGGATGACAGAGAACAGGAGATTCGTAACATACTCATTCAATTGCCCGGCGGTGCTCCCCATCTGAAGAATGCAGGTATGGACGCGGACCTGCGAAGCTATGGCATGGATTCGCTATTGTTTATTCATTTTGTGGTTGTCATGGAAGAGCATTTCTCGATAGAGGTTAGCCCGGAATTTCTCGATATAGATAAACTGTACAGTCTTCAGAAGTGGAGAGAATATATTGATTCACAGGATCTTGTATGTTAGTGGCCTTGGAGATGGACTATTACAGCGAGGGCTACCGGACCATGCATTCCAATTGTGTGGATTTACCCATGGCGGGTGCCGCGGGCTTTCATCAGTATGAGAACTATTTCTACTACACCTTTTTGTATTCAGTCATGATGAATTGGGGAGAGGCAGCGGGCGGGGACTGGGCTGCCTCCAGGCGCACTATTCTTAACAAGCTGGGACTAACCCTTAAGGTAACTGAGGTCTCGGATGCTGCTGAGCTTCTGTCTGCGATTCGCATGAACATTGATCAGCAGTGCCCGGTCGTGATGATTGCCAACTACAACTATTTGTTTTTTTTGAGCCAATACGGGTCGGTCATTGATGATCATGCCGTGTTAATCACGGAATATGATTCCGCCAGAAGGCTGATCGTGATCCGGGAGAATCAGCTGAACAAGGAGGTAACCTTGAATGTAATGAAGGGGGAGCCTTTTTTCAAGCTGCAGCTGACCGAGGAGTTGATAGCGGATATCTGGAATAAATCCAATGCTTCTTTCAAGGAAATCAGGAATTATTGTTATAACAAGCTGTTTAGCGTAGAGAAAATAGGCTCACCGGAGTATCACAGCTATCTGGAGCTGGTTGAAGATTTCGTGCAGTGCTATAAGAACCGCACCAACCATCTAATAGAAGCCGTGGATCGTTTCAACGACAATGTCGCTCTACTGGAGGGGCTTAAAGACGCAAATGCCATTGCGGTTGAATTCGAAACCATGCGCAGGAGTTATCACGGCTCGGCGATCATCATGTTTGATATCTTCGAGAAGGCGCTGCCCTGGTTATCCGCTCATGAAGATTGGGGGCAGATATTCGGCGGGTTCCGGGATCAATATATCAAATTCAGATACCATCTGATCTCCAGCTTCCATGCGGATACGCTGAGACGGAAGCTGATGCCGCCGGATAGAATTCTTCAGCTTACAGAGGAGATTAGACATCTGGATACGGAGCTGTTCTCTCTGCTCGGTAAGCTGCTCGCCCATCATCATAAGGAGCAGGAATCTCACAATGCCGCACAGGCTTGGACGAATTATGCGGCTTGCGCTGAGGTATCGGCGGATAGTGAGTATAGCCTTGACCCGGAGACCGTCTGTCATGCCAGCCAGGCGGTGAATGGCAGGGGGGAGAATTGGGTCACGGATTCCTGGCATTCGGACACTGCCCAGCCCGTCCATTGGCTGCTGCTGGATCTGCTGAAGCGCAGAGATCTTCTGAGATTTGTGATCAGGCATTCGCCTGCCCCCGGCTATATCACGATGGATTATGAGCTTCAGGGAAGCAACAACAAAGAGCAGTGGGACCAGATAGCGGCTGTACGGAATAATGAGTCTGTCTTAACCGCGCATGAGGCTGACGGCTGTTCGTTCAGATACATCAGACTATATATTACTTATCCGGCCCAGAATGATTTTCAGGCGCGGATCTATGAGCTTGAAGTGTGGGGGCTGGCTGATATCACTCCAGCCTCAAAAATCTGATATGATTCAAAAAAAAGTAGGATATCCTTCCATTTGGCCTGCTGGATATAATGGAAATGTGAAAAATAAAATGCCATATTGATTGGAGAATCAAACATGAACAACAAGAAGAAATGGACGATTTATGTGATTCATCATTCCCATACGGATATTGGCTACACCGAGCGGCAAGAGAAGATCGAGCAATATCACGTGGACTTTATCAGGCAGGCTATTGCGATCTGTGAGGCGGCTCAGACGGAAGAGCGTAAGGAATGGGCGGGCTTCAAATGGACCTGTGAAACCTTCTGGGCCGTGGAGAAATTTCTGGAGGAGGCCACGGAAGCAGAGAAGGAACAATTTGCAGCCGCGCTCAGACGCGGGGATATTGAGTTATCGGGCACCTACCTGAATATGACGGAACTGATCAATTTCGAGCTGCTGGGCAGTATGCTTGCACGGGCAGGGCAATTCGCCCGGCCGCTGGGGCTTCAAGTGAAGTCGGCCATGACCGCGGATATTAATGGCTACAGCTGGGGTTACGTACAGGCTCTGGCAGATGCGGGAGTCGAGAATTTGCTGTCCAGTATCCACACGCATCACGGGATGTTTGCGGTAGGGCGCAAGCAATTCCCCTTCTATTGGGAGACGCCCAAAGGAAACCGTCTGTTAGTATGGAGCGGTGAGCATTACATGATGGGGAATGATCTTGGCATCAATCCGGATGGAGCGCTGTCCTATACCATCAAAGACGAAGACCCGGTATGGGGCATCTCCAAGGATCACTGGAAGCTTGCGGAAACCCGAATCTCGCGGTATCTGGAACAGCTGGAGAAGGAGCAATATCCATACGATTTTGTATTAGTGAATGTCATGGGACTGCTGCGCGATAACTCGGCTCCGAATCCGAGAATTATGAGCTTCATCAAGGAATGGAATCAGAAGCACGGGGACCATGTAGAGATTGAAATGACAACGCTTAACCGGTACTTCGACCTATTGCGGCAGCAGGAGGCCGAGATTCCTGTCTATAGCGGTGACTGGCCGGACTGGTGGTCCGATGGTGTGGCTTCAACCGCGATGCACACCCAGATCTTCAGGAATGCCCAGCGAACCCTGGACGTAGTCAAGCGGCTGGACCCAGAGCGCAAGATGGCGGCGTCAAGCGATATTGCCCAGGCAGAGCAGCAATTAATGATGTATGCCGAGCATACCTGGGGATATCACTCCTCCATCTCGGAGCCCTGGCACATCATGGTGCAGGAGCTGGCAGTCCGCAAAGAGGCGTATGCCGCCAATGCCAGCAGACTGGTTCATGCCTCGCTGGATGCGGTTCTGAAGGCGCGGGGCGATGTGCTGCTACGGGCAGACCGGGCATTTATCTATAAAGTAATCAATTCCTTCGATTACACCGTTGAGGATCTGGCTCATTTCTATCTGGAGGAGCAGTGGGAAGCGGATTATTTCCGGCAGGGGTTCGAGGTGGTCGATGAGCAGAGCGGAGAAGTGGTCAACCATCAGCAGGAGAAGGTAAGCAGAGGATACCAGATAGCGGTCATGGTCAAGCTGGGGGCGAAGGAAGAGAAGCGGTTCAGTATCCGGGAAGCCTCGAAGACCGTCCCGGTGACGACAAGCAGCACCCGCTTGCGGGGAGCCGACCGGATTCATGATATACGGGATATCTTCCCTCCTGTGCAGGAGAAGACCCCCCGTCTGTTCATCACGGAGAATCATATTGAATCGGCTTACGTACGTATTGCGTGGAGAGCCGGAGAAGGCATCGTCTCCTGGATAGATAAACAAACCGGCCAGGAATTCATTGATCCCCGTCAGACTCACGGAGCCTTCACACCGGTGTATGAAGTGACCCCCGGCGGCGGTGACGATCAGATGACGGTGAGAAGAATCATGGGCAGGAACCGCAAAGGCATGAATGTTCAGCGTTCTGCCGGTATCCTCTCAGGTGTGAAGGAAATAACGAATGGCCCGGTTTATGGCATCGTTGAATTGAAATATCAGGTTCAAGGGATGAGTCATTATTCGTTATTCCTGAAAGTGTTCAAGGGTCAGAAGCGAGTCGATGTATCTGTCCGCATCCACAAGGATAGTGTGTGGGACCCTGAGAATGTATATGTCTCGCTACCCTTTAATAATAGGGGCAACAGTGAGCTGTGGTTTGAGAAGACTGGGGCTGTCCTAAGGCCGGGAATCGATCAGGTACCGGGCACCTGTACGGATTTCTATTGTATACAGGAAGGGCTTGCGATTATGTCTCCTCAAGGCGGACTATCCATCGCGACTCCCGATACGCCTCTGATGCAAACTGGCCCCTTGGAATACGGCCCAAGGCTCGTGCATGGCCAACAAGAAGAGAATGCCCATACCTCATTGTATGCATGGGTGCTGACCAATTACTGGGAGACGAACTTCAAGGCGACCCTCGGGGGATTCTATGAATTCCGGTATATGCTGCAATGGGGAAGCGAAGCGGATACGGCAGAACAAGCTATTCAGTTGTGCCACAGTGCCAATGCAGGCACGGTTGCATTCAGAACCACATAAATTCCGGCGGGCATAAGAAGGGCTGAATCTTTTATAGAGGAGCCCTTTTTTTGTCTAATTTATAGGCTTCAAGCTGTATAGATTGAACTTGAAAATATACAGACAGGGAAAAGTGACGGAGGAGAATTTTGGCACTGTAGGAGCGACAGCGTCCGCCTTTGTCACCGGATTTCCACCGCGAACAGCGGTATTAATCAAGAAATCTGGGGACAACAGCGGCCGGAGGGCCAAACATTCTCTGGAGTCACGGCAATCCCGGAACAGAAGAAAAGCAAGTTCACTCTATGTGGAAATGAGTCTTGTGTAAAAAAGGGAGGCGTGCGCTGTGTACCGTATTCTGATTGTGGATGACGAACGCATTGAGAGAGAGGGCATTCAGCAATTGATACAGGAGCACCATCTGGAGCTGGAGACACTCCTTGCGGCGAATGGCGAGATTGCGCTGGAGATCCTACAGAAGCACAAGATTGATATTCTGATTACGGATATCAAGATGCCCTTTATGGACGGGCTGGAATTGTCGGAGAAGGTCAGCAGCCTGGGCCTGGATATTGAAATGATCATTTTCAGCGCTTACCATGAGTTTGAATATGCAAGAAGAGCCTTGCGGACCAACATATCGAATTATTTGCTGAAGCCGGTTCATATCCCGGAGTTTCTCAGTGTGGTGAGCGAGGCGATCCAGGCCTGTGAAGACAAAGCGGCAGAGAAAATGCGGAACGAACAGCTGGTGGAGGGGTATAACCGGGGACTTCTGTATGAGAAGGAAAAAATGCTGCTGGACTCTCTAAACGGCGTGAAAATAAATACGGAGGCATGGATGTCCCCGGAACTGCTGGAATATGTCCATCACAAGCATTGGCTGCATATGATTCTGGTGGATTGCCGCCGGAAGTTTTTTGATATTCACAATGATGAATTCATTAGGCTGTTACACAATAACCTCAGCTACGCCTTTGATTATGTGAACTTGAGCGAGCATCAAAACATGCTGTTCGTCAAGCACCCCCGCCCCATCCCCAAAGAGACGCTGCGCATGCTTGGAGATCAGATCATCCGCGCCGCCGCCGGGAGCCTGGAGCTGAATGTGGGTCTGGTGATCGGGAGAGCAGTGAATCAGCCGGAACAGCTATATGATGCCTATACCGAGATGGAGCAGATGCTGGAATTCAAATTTTTCATGGATGAGTATACTCTTCTATTTGCCGATGAACCCTTTGAGCAAGCGGGTTTTGACGAGATCGAATTGAATCCGATTCTGGATAAGGTCTACCAGTGTCTGGAGTATAACGATTTTACCGGTGCGAAATACAGTATAGAGCTGCTGTTTACCTACCTGAGAACCAAGGGGCAATTCTCGTCCCTGTACACCAAGTTCATCTGTTCGGAAATTATGAAAAAGGTGGTGACGCGCGAGAAAAACCATGAGCCTGCGGAAATGAATCATTACTTGGAGCAAATTCATAAGACCGTTTCCCTTCACGATCTGAAGGATCATATGTTTGCGATCCTGTCCCTCATGGAAACCGGCAGCGGAGCGAGCCCCAAGAAGGGTGCCAATCTTAAGCTGATCCGGACCATTACAGATGTAATCGACAAGGAATACGATCAGGATCTCTCTTTGGAAGGCATCGCGGAGAGGGTCTATTTGACCCCCAGTTATCTAAGCTATTTGTTCAAAAAGGAGACGGGCCAGAGTCTCATCCGTTACATCACGCAGGTGAGAATGGACAAAGCCGTTGAGCTGCTGAATACAACGAATATGAAGATCGTCGATATCTATAAGAAGCTGGGCTACAGAAGCTCGACCTATTTTATCCAGACCTTTCGTAATTACCACGGAGTCACTCCGGCCAAGTTCAGGGAAGGCTCTCCGTAGGGTAGATAAGAATTGGTTATATTTATTAATTACCAGGCAGATGATCCGAAAAAATATAAAATATATCTAAGAGGCACTAAAGAAATTAACAAAAAGCAAAAGAAGCGGAGGGGAAATTTGGAACTGTAGGAGCGGTAGCGACCGCCTTTGTCACCGAATTTCACCCGCGAACAGCGGGATTAATCAAGAAATCTGGTGACAACAGCGGCCATCTAAGAGGCACTAAAGAAATTAACAAAAAGCAAAAGAAGCGGAGGGGAAATTTGGAACTGTAGGAGCGGTAGCGACCGCCTTTGTCACCGAATTTCACCCGCGAACAGCGGGATTAATCAAGAAATCTGGTGACAACAGCGGCCTGAAGTCCAAATGTTCACCGCAGTGACGATGAAGCTTCAAGGTTGGAAAAGTGACGGAGGAGAATTGGGGGAATGACATTGATTGAACATGACAACCTTGAAGAATATCAGGATCCGGTAAATTACGATCTTGAATTCGGTGGTGAAGAGGACAAATATCAGTTCTACCTTGAGCTTGCCAGATCGAATCCCGGGGAAGTGCTGGAGCTGGCTTGCGGTACAGGCTTAACAACAATCCCGCTGGCGAAAGCCGGCATTAAGATGACGGGGGTAGATATCTCTTCAGCGATGCTGGCCCATGCGCGGCTGAAGGCGGAAGGGTTGCCGGTTACTTTCATAGAAAGTGATGCCCGGACCTTTGAATCGGACAAGCGGTTTGCGATGATTTATTTGACCGGGAATGCCTTTCAGGCATTTTTAAGTGATCAAGACCAGATCGGGTTGCTTGCGACCGTTCACAGGCATCTGCAGCCCGGCGGAATCTTTGCCTTCGAGACCCGTAACCCCAAGGGCACAGAGTTAGCTGATGAAGAGGAGACCGGGTGGGGATCGTTCATAGATAAGGACGGGAATATCGTCAAGGTGTCAGGCACTCAACGCTACGATGCCAGCCGGCAGATCATGCATTGGGTAACTATTCGGGATTGGGGGAATAAGCGGACAACCTCACGGATTTCTTGCCGATTTACGGATCAGGATGCGCTGCATTCTGTATTAGCCCGTCAGGGCTTCCGCATCGAGCATCAATATGCGGACTGGCATAAAACACCCTTCACTCTGACAGCTTCATCAATCATTAGCGTTTGCCGCAAATGATCCAACTATTTCACGCTGTAACGATACCGGAAATAGTTGGATTTTGTACACTTGCTGATGGACGATGGGACTCTGCGGCGGAAGCAGTTGTATAAACAGCACTTAAATTCTCCGATTTCACCCCAAGCAGCGAAAACGCACAATAACAGATGTACTTTTTCCACTTGCTTCCGTACATCCCCCGGAAATGGGCAAATTAAGATACGTTTTTCCACTTGTGATCCTGAGCTGGACGGGTGGCAACGACGAAGCACATGGCGAAACGCTCAGCGAAAGCGCATGGTGAAGCTCGCCGCGAAACGCTCAGCGAAAGCGCATGGTGAAGCTCGCCGCGAAGCCCGCGGCGAAAGCGCACGGTGAAGCTCGCCGCGAAGCCCGCGGCGAAAGCGCATGGTGAAGCTCGTCGCGAAGCACCCGGCGAAAGCGCATGGTGAAGCTCGCCGCGAAGCACCCGGCGAAAGCGCATGGCGAAGCTCCCAGCGAAGCACATGATTAAGCACCCGGCGATGCCCCTGCCTATCCCCCGCTGAACATCCGGGCAATGCCCCGGAAGGTATAGGCGAGCACATGCTCCGCCGTGCGGACCGTCAGGGCGGGGGAGCATGACCTCTGCAAGCGGTCCAGCAAGGCAGGGCCGAACAGGTCATGGCTTCGGGAGATTTGCCCGCCCAGCATGATGAAGTCCGGCCGGTAGCCGTCCACGTAAGGCTGGAGCATCTCCCCGAGCCGGGCTCCGAATTCGGCGAATACCCCGCGCGCGGCAGCATTCCCCTCTCTGGCTTCAAGGGCAAGCTCCTTCACATCCAACTCTGCTCCCGGAAGCCCCGCCTCCCCAAGTCCCGCTTCACGGGCCAGCTTCAGGATGCCTCTGCGGGAGAACCAATCATCCGCCCTGCCGTCAAGATAAGGCTGGTCATACAGCCAGCCGTTCGGCGGGATGCCCGGACCGTATTCCATGATCCGCGAGCTGTCGATGAAGGCGGAGCCGAGCCCGGTTCCGAGCGTCAAGGCCATGAACCGCTCGCGCGGGAATTCCGCGCTGACTCCCAGCGCAAACAGGCGGGCGTCATTCTCGAAGCGGATATCCATTTCCGGTAGCGCGCCATCCTCCCCGGAACTGCCAGCGGGCCAGCGTGCGCGTAAGGCTTGGCCCAGATTCAGTCCGTAGATCGCCTCGAATTTGCCAAGCCCCCGGATCAGACAGATCCCCTGCCTGTAATCGAACGGGCCGGGAAAAGCCATCCCGATATGATAGCGGCAGTCCGTTACAGTGTCCCGGAACCTGTGCTGATACAGGTCGTACTGGGCCTGAAAGATAGACATAAAATGGTCAAGGATCGTCTCCCGGTCCCGGTCAGCCAGGGCGGGGAATTCCATGTCACTGCCCTGCAGCGGAAGGCCGTCCTCCAGCACGCAGGTCTTAATAAAGGTTCCGCCCACATCCAGCGCGAGTACGATATCACGGCTCAAGTAGACTCACATCCCATGCTGCGGAGACACCGGCCTTGATCAGCTTGCAGGGGCCGGAACCGGTATTGACGATGGTGTATTCCCCTAGTACAGCCGGGAGAATATACGATTCCGCATAATGCAGCTCCACAAACACCGCCCCGTCCGCAGCAGACACAATCCGCACCGCCTCTCCTTCAACGAGGTTATACATGGTCATTTCGCCGCGAGTATCGTCTTTCCAGGTATCCTTCAGATGAACACGGTGGACATAGAACAGCAGATCGCTGCGCTGTCCCAGCACATACTCTTCATTCTCCCCTTGCTGCTGCACAAGCACCGGCGAAGGCATGAGCTGCTCTTCAACCCGGGCAGTCTTCTGCGTGAAGTCAATATTGTCGAAGGCGAAGTCGATGTTGATCGGCCGGGGTTTGCCGTCCAGATCCTTGCGCAGAAAATCATAAATTTTGAAGGTGAACCACCAGGTGGTAGAGGAGATTTCCAGCACCAGATTGTCTTTGCCTGCGGAATGAATGGTTCCGGGCGGGATTAGGAAAAGCTCCCCCTTCCGGGACTCATAACGGTTGACATAATCGGTCAGCGTAAGCGGGATGCCCGTCTCCTGAGCCTTCTGCACCTCATGGCGGAACTGCTCAGGTAGGCAGTCTTCAGTCAGTCCCAGATAGACCCCGGAATTCCCCTGCTGCTCCATGATGTAATAGGATTCCTGCTGGGCCATGAATTCATTGAACCGGCTGCGGATATAGTCCTGGGTAGGGTGGACCTGACAGGACAGATTGTCTCCGTCCATCGTGTCCAGATAGTTGAAGCGGATCGGGAAATAATCTCCGAATAAGCTGGTCAGACGTTCCCCCAGAATCGCCGGATGCTCCTGCTGCATGACCAGCAGAAACGGAATTTCCATCTCTTTGCCTTCATACCCTACAAGGATGGAATTCTCGGGGGCAATCGGCTCGAAGCTCCAGGCGCAGTTCACCCAATCCTCCGGCAGATCGGCCAGCTGTTTGAGGAATTGCCCGCCCCACACCCCCGGTGCATAAAAAGGCTTCACCCGCAGCGGCGACCCGGCAATATCCGAGATCATCCGGCGCAGGGACGGCACGGCAGTCATGACCGGCTGCTTCGGCTGATTCAGGTCGAGGTAGTAGTCCATTTGATCCAGGATTTGTTTGCGGTAGGTTTCGAGAATAGGCCATTCCACGAACAGGGCGATTTTATATTTCTCCACGGCATCCCGGTTCCAGTTAAGGCCGAAACTCAGCAGTTCCTGCCGGTGGCCGGCCTGCTGGTATTCACGCGAGACATCCAGATATAAGGACAGATCGAACCGGCCCTCTCCAAGCCAGTAGGCCCCCGGGCCAAAAACCAGACAGAATGCAGCCGAATCCGTACCCGGCTCCGTTTCATTCAGCCTGCGGGCGGCTTCTTCCCTGGCCCCGTCCCGGAAATAATCCTCTATACTTCCGTCAGTGAAATAGCCGAAGGCGCGGTTATCCGTAATATTGGCGGCAAAAAATTCCCGCAGCTCTTCGCCTGACTTGAGATAGCTGCCCGAACCGATGAGGGACACGGAATGACCCGCCTGCTCGAGCGCCTCCACTGTTTTTTGCAGAACAGCTTGAAACGGGGCACCGTGGGTTCCGTCAAAAGCTACATACAGCTTACCGCTTCCCTTCCCGCTGGCGAGCTGAAGCAGGGTAGCGGCAATCGCTGAATAGCCCTCCCGGAGCACTGCGGGAGGAGCAGCCAAGGGAATGTCATCCTGAGGAACAGGAATAGGGCTGCGTACAAGGTTGACTGGTCGTTTAACAAACATGGGGAACTCACTCCTTCTAAGGGTTTACAACCATTGTAAGGAGTCCTTGCGGGATTATCTTTGAATACGGCGTCTGATTTTTTGTACAATCCGGACATTTGCTGACGATTAGCTCTGGTTCTGTCTTCCGTCTGCAAATTGCGATCTGCGGAACCGGGCGGGGGAGACACCAAGCTGCTTGGTGAATACGCGGGTGAAATAGTGCACAGACTCGAAGCCGCAGCGCTCGGCGATGTCCTTGATGGGCAAGTCGGTGTGCAGCAGCCAATCCTTGGCTTGTTGGATTCTTCGTTCCTGAATATAATGGACGAAAGTCTGGCCCAGGCATGCCTGGAAGATCCTCGACAGATGGCGTGGAGAGATATCCAGTTCCAGGGCCACTTGGGCCATGTGCAGCGGGGAGGACAGATTGTCGCGGATATAGCGCCTGGCCCGCTCCAAATGGCGGTGCTCCCCGCTGTCCTCCTTCATGGTCCCGGCCTGCAGATGGGGTTCGGGGGAGAACGCCTGCGGGAAAGAATGCAGCAGAGCAAGCGCCAGATGGTTCATCGGCAGCCGGGACACCGCCGCTTCGCTCTCTGCAAGGCTGAAGAGAGTCCGCCAGATTCGGGCAGAGAGTGCGGCAGCTTCATGCGGGGCTATGGCCTGCCCTCCGGCGGCGAGTTCCTGAAACGGCTTGCGGCCGTCCGCAGAGCTTAAGGCTTCGTCGATTTCAAAGGCAATGAAGAACAGGACCAGCCCCTGCTCACTGCGGATCTGGTGCCAGATGCCCGGACGTGAGCAGAACAGGGTTCCCGGCTCGAGGGGGAAAAGCACGTCGTCATCCTGGTAAGAGCCGGTGCCTTGCTGGACATAACAGACTTCAAAAAAAGAATGGCGGTGCAGGGAATTATTATAATGATTCGGCATGAAGCCCCAGTAATGAATATGAAATGAGGTTTGTCCGTCACTGATATTTGAGATATGCTGATTCAAAAGTGTATTGGCTTTGCGGTACGCCAGGCGCATGGCGGGACCTCCTCATGGTGTAGGCTTCAATGAAATGATAACGTTTACTTATAATTCTATCAGACATCAGGAGGGAACTCTATGTTTACCATATTGATCGTGGATGATGAGAAAATTGAACGGGACGGCATCCGGGGGCTGATCGCTGACATGAACTACGAGCTGCGGGTTATCGAAGCGGAGAACGGGGAGAAGGCGCTGGAGTATCTTCGTCTGAACCCGGTGGACATCCTGCTCACAGATATCAAAATGCCCTTCATGGGCGGTCTGGAGCTGGCGGAGCAGGCCAGCCTGGCGCAGCCCTCTCTGGAAATTATTATCTACAGTGCCTACGGGGAATTCGACTATGCCCGCCGGGCGCTCTATACCAATGCTTCCAGTTATCTGCTGAAGCCGATTGATATCGAGGAGTTCGCCGGGGTGATGTCAGGCGTGATACAGAAATGCGCGGATAAGGCCACCCAGCAGCGCCGCACTGCCGAGCTTATGCAGGGGTATCAAAAAGGCCTTGAGTATGAGAGGGAGAAGTGGCTGACCGATGTGCTGAACGGGGTTCAGGGGATCGCGGATGATGCCGCACTGCCGTTCAGGGGGCAGCCGGCCGCTCTGCTGCTGATTGATTTCAAGGAGCGTTTCTTTGACCGCAGCTACGAGGCATTTGAGCAGGCGGCGGAGCAGCTCACAGCCGGTGAATATGAGCTGCTGAACCTGAATGAATATCAAAGTGTGCTTATGGTCCCTTGTCCGGGCAGCGGCGGACAGAAGAGGATCAGGGACATGAGTGAAGCGTTGGCGGAGCGGATCGCGGAACGCTTTTACCGGCATTGCTGCATCGTCTACAGCCGTGTGATCTCCGATTGGCAGGAGGTTTCGGCGTGTTATGAGCAGATGGAGCAGACACTGGACTACAAATTCTTTTTTGAGGATACG
Source organism: Paenibacillus sp. IHB B 3415 (assembly GCF_000802655.2). Classification (NCBI taxonomy): domain Bacteria; kingdom Bacillati; phylum Bacillota; class Bacilli; order Caryophanales; family Paenibacillaceae; genus Paenibacillus; species Paenibacillus sp. IHB B 3415. The sequence goes on from NZ_JUEI01000020.1 coordinate 95,806, forward strand.
GTGGTGCTGTTTGCCGGAGATGACCTTGCAGGCCGTGTCCCTGAGTTTGTCAGCACCGAGACGCTGATGGCGGATATCAACCAATTCATTACCCATGGGGAATATGCAGGCGCTGCCAAAAGCATTGAGCTGCTGTTCAGCCACTTGAGCCGGAACGGCGGTTCTTCTGCAATTTATGTCAAGTATCTGTGTTCGGACCTGGTGCGGAATGCGTTTGAACAGTCGGCCCGCAGGCAGAAGGCGGATTTCCAGCAAACGGTGGAGCGTATCTTCAAAAGCGATTCGATTCTCGGGGTGAAGCAAGTGCTGCTGCAGGCGCTCTCGGAAATAGAACCGGACAGCGGCCCTCCCGATGAGAGCAGACGCCATATTGTCCAGCAGGTCATCCGGATTGTGGAGAAGGATTTCAGGGAGGATATCAGTCTGGAGGTCATCGCCGGGCGCGTATCGCTTAATCCCAGCTACCTGAGCCATTTGTTCAAGAAAGAAACCGGGCAGAGCCTGATTAAATTCATCACTCAGCAGCGTCTGGAACGGGCACGGCATTTACTGGACAGCACCAATATGAAAATCGTCGATATCGCCGAACATGCTGGCTATTGGAGCTCCTCCTACTTCTGCCAGACCTTTAAAAAATATTACGGCATCAGTCCGCAGAAATATCGTGAAATACTGGACGAATAACGGCACCCAGGGGATGGGCAGCGGCCGGAGGGCCAAACATTCTCTGGAGTCACGGCCATCCCAGATCATAAAACTTACATGTTCTATCTATGTAGCTTCCAAATTAATTGACGCGTATCCAAAGAATTTGGGATTTCGCTCCCTTCCAGGCTAATTTACAATTTAACTGTAAGCATGAAAGCGTTTTATAACAAAGTTTGGGAGGGGCATCTATGAGATTGAAGAGAATTCGTGTTATGGCTTTGCTGCTGTCTATGGTATTGGTGCTGGGAGTGCTGGCGGCCTGCGGAAGCAGTCCAAAGGAGGAGAAGGTAGCTGCGCCCGCCGGCAGTGAGTCCACGAATGCCGGAGGCAATGAACCATCCGCCACCGCCAAGGAGGAAGATGGACCCTTCAGCAAATATGAAGAACCCGTTACCGTGTCTCTGGGGAGACAGGGCGTATCGGGGAATAACCTGCCGGCAGGAGATACGCTGGAGAATAACAAGTATCTGAAATATGTCGAGGACCGCTTGAACGTAAAGGTGAAATACGATTTCTCGGTGGAAGACCAGGATGCGTATAACCAGAAGGTTACCCTGGCAATCTCAAGCAATTCCCTGCCTGACATTCTGGTGGTGGATGAGCAGCAGTTCAAGAGAATGGCCAAAGCGGGTATGCTGGCCGATCTGACTGAATTATACGATCAATATGCCTCGCCGCTGATTAAGGATTATTACAACTCCTACACGGGAGACCGGGTGCTGAACACCGGAAGAATCGACGGCAAGCTGATGGCGCTGCCCAATACCAACATCGACGGCAATTATCAGCTCCTGTGGATTCGCCAGGACTGGCTGAACAAGCTGAAGCTTGAGCTGCCTAACACCATGGATGAGCTGAAGACTGTGATCAAAGCGTTCAAGGAGCAGGACCCTGACGGTAACGGAAAAGCGGATACCGTTGGTCTGCTTGGCGATAAAAGTGTGGTCGCAGACGGCGGCTTCTTCACCTTCGATCCGATCTTCAATGCCAATCATGCCTATCCGAAGAACTGGTTCAAGGATGAGGGAGGAAACATCATCTACGGCTCCACGACTCCAGAGACCAAGCAGGCGCTCTCTGAGCTGAGAGAGATGTATGCGGACGGGTTGATCGACAAAGAGTTCCTGACCCGGAAGTACGAGGATAATGCCGGGCTGGTGTCAGGCGGCCGGGCCGGTATCCTGTTCGCCCCCTGGTTCGGAGGCTGGGCGTTGTCTGATGCGGTGAAGGCCAACCCGGAAGCGGATTGGGTGCCGCTGGCTGTGCCGCTGGACGGGGAAGGCAAACGGAATATCGTGCCATCCACGCCGTCGGGAACCTTCATGGTGGTGAACAAGAAGGCGGAACACCCCGAAGCTGCTTTGAAAATGCTCAGCGTGGAGTATGAAGGCATCCGCCTGCTTGATCCGGCAGCGCAGGAGCTGTATAAGGATCTGGGTGTAGGCTGGCTCAATTATCCGATTAATGTGCAGCTGGATTATCAGGATTCCCTGGCACGTGATGTTCCGATCTATGAGAAGGCGATTAAGGATAAGAATCTGGACGGCCTGCCGGCCCGCATCCTGCCGAGAGTCAAGGCGGTCTTGAAGAATAATGAGAATCCGAAAAAGGATATTCCCGCTTATGCCGATTCACTGGCCTTCTATACTGCCGCCTCCATCACCGGAGCGAAAGAAATTGTGAAGGTGGAGCCTGTGTTCTACGGCAAGACCGAAGCGATGCTTAAAAAGGGAGCCAATCTGGAAAAACTCGAAAACGAGACCTTTTTGAAAATCATTACCGGCACTTCTCCCCTTGAAGAATTCGACAAGTTCGTGAAGACCTGGAAGAGCATCGGAGGGGATGAAATCACCAAAGAGGTTGCTGAGGCAGTTGAGTCACCATGAGAAGCAGAGCTTCCATCTGGAATTACCACCTGATGCTGCTCCCCGGCATATTGCTGCTCATAGCATTCAGTGTAGTTCCGATGTTCGGAATTGTGATTGCCTTCCAGGACTTTCAGCCTACGCTGGGCATCTTCCACTCGGATTGGGTGGGCTGGGAGAATTTCGAGTATATGTTCAGCCTGCCGGACAGCAGGCTGATTCTCGGAAACACCCTGAGCATTGCACTGATGAAGATCATTGCCGGATTGACCGTTCCCTTTGTGTTTGCCCTGCTGTTCCATGAAGTAGCGAATATTAAATTCAAGCGCACCATCCAAACGATTGTGTACCTGCCGCATTTCATGTCCTGGGTTATTCTATCGGGAGTGCTGATTAACCTGCTCAGTCTGGACGGCATTATCAATCAGATGATCCAGTGGTTCGGCGGCGATCCGATTATGTTCCTTCAGAGCAATCACTGGTTCCGCTTTGTGATCGTGTCGAGCGATGTGTGGAAGGAATTCGGCTTCAATACGATCATCTACATCGCTGCCCTGACTTCAATCAACACCAATCTGTACGAAGCAGCCGCCATTGATGGAGCGAACCGGTTCCAGCGGTTAACCAATATTACGATTCCGGGCCTGATGACCACGGTGATTCTGCTGGCGACCTTAAGCCTCGGCAATGTGCTGAATGCGGGCTTCGAGCAGATTCTCAACCTGTATAATCCGATTGTGTATGAGTCGGGGGATATCATTGATACTTATGTATACCGTTCAGGATTGCTTGAAATCCAGTATGGACTGGCAACAGCGGTAGGCCTGCTCAAATCGGTCGTAAGCTTTGTGCTGATTGCCGCTTCCTATGGTCTGGCTGCCCGGTTTGCCAACTACCGTATTTTCTGACAGAGGTGATTTGCTGTGATCCGCGGAACCAACCGGACTGTTGATTTTGTGATTTATTGTATTCTAACCGTGATTGCTTTTCTCTCCTTGGCCCCCGTACTGAATACCTTGGCTATTTCGTTCAGCGGCAAGGTGGCGGCCATGTCGGGTCAGGTCTTCTTCTGGCCGGTTGATTTCAATCTGGAAGCCTATAAGTCGGTAATCAGTGACCGGAGCTTCTTCACTTCCTTTGGCGTATCTGTGAAAAGAGTGCTGCTCGGAGGAGCCATCAATCTGCTGGTTACCGTGCTGATGGCCTATCCTTTATCGAAATCGAACAAACATTTTCCGGGCAGAAATATCTATATGTGGTTCGTTATCTTCTGCATGCTGTTCAACGGCGGGCTGATCCCGTGGTATATGACGATCAATACGTACGGGCTGCTCGATTCCATCTGGGCGCTTGTGCTGCCTACCGCCGTTCCGGTATTCAATGTGATACTGCTGATGAACTTCTTCAAGGGCGTTCCGAAGGAGCTGGAGGAGGCTGCCGGGATGGATGGGGCGGGAGCGTGGAGAACACTGGTGACGATTTATATCCCCATCTCCCTGCCCTCACTCGCGACAGTCACCCTGTTCTCGGTCGTCGGTCACTGGAATGCGTTTTTTGACGGCATGATCCTGATGAACCACAAGGAGAATTGGCCGCTGCAAACGTATATCCAGCAATTGATTATCAGCGTGAATTCGATCATGAACACTACCGACCCGGAAGAGATCAAACGTCTGTCGAATATGTCGAGCCAACTGCTCAATGCGGCCAAGGTGATGGTCTCGATGATTCCGATCATGCTGATCTATCCGTTTCTGCAGCGGTATTTCGTCAGCGGAATCGTGCTCGGCGCCGTCAAAGAGTAATCGTAAACTGCATGGAAGCGGGTGTCCCGTAAGCCGGTAACGGCTGGGGGCACCCCTTTGTTGTTTGGGGCAGAGCTCATGCAGCGGGCCGCTGCTTTTACAGATTGTTATTTGCCGGGGTCAATGCTACGTTATAAGGACAAGAGGCTTAAGACAGGAGGGGTAGATCTGGAGCGATTGGGCCGGTTCATCAGGAATTTAAGAATTAAGCATAAGCTGTTTGTCTCTTATTTGCTCGTTATCATTATTCCGCTCAGTGTGCTTGGCTGGTATTCGTATGACCAATCCAGGAATCTGCTCGTTCAGCAGGCCCGGCTGACCTTAACCGACAATGTGTCGGAGATCGCCGCCAATCTGGATTATAAGTTCGGCAAGCTTAATGCCGCGCTGGATTCGTTCACTTTCAACTCCAGTGTGGTGTCCGTCTTCAACAATGATTACTCCGATAATTATTATTATATGTACAATGATCTGAACACCATCGTGGAGCCGCTGTTCAATACGCTTCTGTTCCTGAACGAAGAGATCCGCCAGTTGACGGTGTATACAGGGAACAACATCACGGAACGGAAGAATACGATTCTGCCGATTAGCAGCGTATCCGGGAAGCCCTGGTATGAAGCGGCGATGGCCAGCGGCCAGACGCATTGGATTAAGGAGGGTACGGCCTTGTCTGCGGTGCGGAGAATGGTGGGCGGCTCGGGAACGCAATATGACAATCTGATCTACTTAGGCTTTGACAGCAAGGAAATTTTTGCGGGTCTGACCAATGTGGTCTCCGGTGAGTACGGCGCTCTGGTCGAGAATGGAGCGGGGGAGCCTGTGTTTGACTATCACAACGGGCTTCCGGCCTTTGAATCGGCTAAGGCAGCGGAAGCGCGTGCGAGCGATTTCATTGTGATCTCACAGGCACTGGGCGTGACGGGCTGGAAGCTTGTCTTTTATATGCCCAAGAACTCGATCGGTGTCGATGCCAAGACGATTCTCCGCGCCACCATGCTCACGGTCGGGATTTGCCTGCTGATTCTGGTGCCTGCGGTCTGGCTGTTGTCGAATGCTTTCGTGAGAAGGATCTACCGTCTGAACCGCACGATGAAAAGGGTGACCCGCGGGGACCTGCATGTGGATATTGTGGTCGATTCCAATGACGAGATCGGCGAGCTGACCTCGCGGTTCAAGGATATGCTGCAAAGTCTGAATGAGCTGTTCAATGAAGTCTACCGCAGCAAGGTTGTGCAGAAGGACGCGGAGCTGAAGGCGCTGCAGGCCCAGATCAATCCGCATTTTCTCTATAACTCCCTGTCGCTGATCAACTGGAAGGCTATAAGCATTAAAGCGTATGACATCAGTAAAATTACCACAACCCTCTCGAAATTTTACCGGACGACCCTGAACAGGGGGCAGGATGTCATCAGCGTTCATGATGAACTGGAAAATACGAAATCTTATATTGATCTGCAGCTGATTATGCATGACCACAGCTTCGATGTAGTGTACGAGGTGGACCCGGAGGTGCTGGGCTACCATATGATCAAGCTGATTATGCAGCCAATTGTAGAGAATGCGATTGAGCACGGCGTGGACAACAAGCGGGAGGGGCGCGGCAGGATCAGCCTGCGGGCTTGCTTCGAGGAAGATACGATTGTATTCGGCATTGAAGACAACGGTCCGGGAATGACTCAGGAGACGATGGATACGGTATTAAGCAGGCAATCCAAATCGTATGGACTGTTCAACGCCCAGGAGAGAATCCGGATTTATTTTGGCGAGGCGTACGGGATCACGATCCACAGCGAAATCGGCCAGGGTACGACCGTGACGGTGAGAATTCCCAGGAGGGAAACGTAAAGAATAGGCAAAGTATGTCATTTGAAAATTCCTGATTCTGTGAAGATAATAAGTATAATTAATGCGCATAAATAGCTGCGAATGGATGAGGCATCCGTTTGCGGCTTTTTTGTAATGTGGCGGGCTGCGGTAGTTTGCTTTGGGAGTTTCAGAGAATTTAAGAAAGTTTTAATATTTACCCGACTTCTTCTTAAACAGTTTTTCCTATTCTTGAGGACAGGGAGGGAGCAACTTGAAGAATTGGGCCCGTAAGGATTCATCGATTGCATGGTTATTTCTGGCACCCAGCGTGGCAGGGTTTGCACTGTTCTACCTGATTCCGTTTGGCATGGGCGTATTCTACTCCTTCATGGACCGCATGGTGGGCGGGCATTATGTGGGACTGCATAATTACCGGGAGCTGATTGCGGGCGATTCCTTCCGGAAGGCAGCCTCGGGTACCTTCTATTTCAGCCTGGTGAGTGTTCCGCTGCTGATTGTACTGTCGCTGGGGTTGGCGCTGCTGCTCAATAGAAGCTTGTATTTTCAGAAATGGCTGAGAACTGCATATGTACTCCCGCTTGTCGTTCCTGTCGCCTCCATTATCTTGGTCTGGCAGATCCTGTTTGACTGGAACGGGGCGCTGAATGCCTGGATGAGCGGATTCGGCTGGGCGCGGGTGGATTGGATGAAGACGGAGGCAGCGCGGAATGTAATCATAACGATGTATGTATGGAAAAACATCGGGTATAACGTGATCCTATTCTTGGCCGGACTGCAGCAGATCCCGAGAGATTACTACGAAACCGCCCAGATTGAAGGGGCTGGCCGACTAAGGCAGTTCCGGAGCATTACGCTGGTCTATTTAACATCCACGATGTTTTTTGTCGTCATTATGTCGATCATTAATTCCTTCAAGGTATTTCGGGAGACGTATCTGATTGCCGGACCCTATCCGCATGACAGTATCTATATGCTGCAGCACTTTATGAACAATATGTTCCTGTCGCTCGACCTCCCGAAGATGACGGCTGCGTCCACCTTAATGGTTGGCGGCATTCTTATCATCGTACTCGGGTTGTTCGCAATGGAACGCCGCTACCGGCGATATATGGAATAGAGGTGGAGAGGTCTTGCCAGTTGGTAAAGTCATACACAAGCTAGCGTTAACCGTCATGATGGGAGCGATTGCTCTCGTAATGTTGTTCCCGATTGGGGTGACCCTCGTCAATTCGTTCATGAGTACCCGTGAAATAGGGATCAATTACGGTCCTGTCGGACAAATGAACAAGGTTATGGAGGGGAGAAACGATCCGTTTGCAAATTTAAAATGGCTGCCGGATCAGGTATCTCTGGAGCAATACGGCAAGGTGTTGATGGACAGCCCGCTGTACCTGTCGATGTTCTGGAATTCGGTATTCCTGGTGGTGCCCATCATTGCCGGACAGACGCTTATAGCTGCGCTTGCTGCCTATGCGTTCTCCAAGTTGAGATTCCGGGGGCGGGAATTCATGTTTCTTATCTATGTCCTGACGATGCTCATGCCCTTTCAGGTGACTCTTGTGCCCAATTACATCATGGCGGAACGGCTGGGGCTGCTGAATAGCTCAGGTGCCATTATCCTGCCCGGTATTTTTGCAGCCTTCGGTGTATTCATGCTCAGGCAGTTCATGCTGGACATTCCGTATGCCTATATCGAAGCGGCCAAGATGGATGGCGCCGGACATTTACGGATTTTCTATACCATTATTGTTCCAATGGTTCAGCCGGGCCTGGCCGCACTCACGATTCTGTTATTCGTCGATTACTGGAATATGGTGGAGCAGCCGCTGATCTTCCTGGACGACCCGCTAAGGCAGCCCCTATCGGTCTATCTATCCGATGTCAGCAGCGAGAAGGGACTTGCCTTTGCCGCTTCTGCCATCTATATGGCTCCGATGGTCCTTCTCTTTCTGTATGCGGAGACGTATTTCATTGAAGGTATCCAATTGTCGGGGATCAAGGGGTAATGTCCGCGTGTGAAAGACTTTTATGGAAGGAGGAGAAAGACGGGATATGGAGATTACAGGTGTGCCGGCAGACCGCAGGAGCAAAAAAAGGATCGGAACGGCTTTCCTTCTGCTCTTGGGCGTGCTGCTCTTCTTTACCTTCTTCAGCAATACGCTGCAGACTTTGACCTTGCCCAAAGTGACGACGGTCAAACTTGAGAGCCGGAGCCTTGAATTTACGCTGGAGGGCAGCGGGGTGCTTCGGCCCGTGAGCGAAGCGCGTCTCCTGAATTCCAGCGGATGGAAGGTCCGGCAGATTCTTGTGAAGGAGGGAGACAAGGTCAAGAAGGGGCAGAAGCTGATCCTCTATGACAGCCAGACAGCCGAATCAGAGCTGCAGGATGAAATCTCGCTCCTGGACAAACAGGAGATCGCACAGCAAACCCTGCAGGATCAGTTCATTCAGACGTACCTGGAAGGGGATGAACTCCAGATTCGCAAGGCCAGACGCGAGATTGAAGCGGGCAAGCTGGATCAGGCCACACAAGCGCGTAAAATTGCCGGGCTGAGAGAAAAGTTAACCAGTGAGCAGCAACTGAAGGCTCCATTCGACGGGATTGTAACCCGGCTTAATGCCATTCAAGGGATGCTGTCTGCGGGGGAGCCGGATCTGGTCATCTCCAATAGCAGCAAGGGGTATCAATTTGATTTTACGGCGGATGCGGAGCTGTTATCCAGTCTCGGGGTCTCCTTAGGAGAGAAGCTAGAGGTGGAGCTTCAGAGTCCGGAGGGGCCACAAGCCCGCTCCGTACAGGGGAAGGTTACGGAGATCAAGGATGTTCAGGCGCGTATCGGCAGCTCACCAGCTGAGGAGAACGGCAAGACGGAGGAAATCCCGCAAAAGAATGTTTTTATTGTGCTGGAGGATGATTCGCTTAAGGGGGGTGAGCAGGTTCAGATCAAGCTGAAGAAGCCTTCTCTTCAAGAGGGGCTGGTGGTCCCGAGTGAGGCTATCCACCAGACAGGGGAGCGCAGCTATGTGTACAAGATCGAGGAGCAGCGGGGGGCGTTAGGCAATGTGTTCGTAGCCCGCGAGGTTCAGATCCGGTCCAGTGCCACCAATGGTATAGACAGCGTCATCCAAACGGATAGCCTGTATGAAGATGAAATGATTATTCTGGAGAGCAGTGAGCCCTTACAGGACGGGAATCGCGTACGTCTTCAGTAAGCAGTATTTGTACGACATACAATACGAAGAATCATAGGAGGTATTTATAGATGAAGATGAAGATGAAGAAGAGTTGGCTGGGCGTGAGCCTTGCTTTTACCACCCTAATGACTGCATGCAGCCCTGGGAGCAGCGGGGAAGCTTCGAGCACAGGCGGGAAGACGATCGTTACGTTATCCGTTAAGCAGGACACTGAATTCTACCGTGCTGTAGAGCAGAAGTTTGAAAAGGCCTATCCTGAGATTGATTTGCAGATTCAGGCTTACAAGGGGATCGGCGAGACTATGGAAGGGCCGGATTATGAGAAATATTTGAAAAGCACCGGTACGGCACTGCTCTCGGGAAAAGGAGCCGACATGTATGAAACAAGCAGCCTGCCTGTCAGTGAATACGTGAACAAGCAGCTATTTCTTAATATGGAGGATTACTTGAAGCAGTCGCAAATGCTGAAGCAGGGTAATCTTGCGATGAATGTGCTGAATGCCCTGAAGCTGAATGGCGGCACCTATATCATTCCTTCGGGGTACTATCTGAGAGCGTTCATTGGAGATGGGGAAGCGCTCAAGCACGCGAACATAGACGATAAGAGCTGGACTTGGCAGGAATTCAATGCGATTACCAAATCAATGATTGAAGCCGAGCAGAAGGCAGGCTCCGGTCACCGCTATGCGATCTCGGAGAATCCGCCGGAGGTCCTGCTACAGGAGATGGTGGTGGACGGCTATAACCAGTTTGTAGACTCTGCTGCGCGGACAGCCAAGTTTGATTCCCCTGCATTCATATTTATGATGCGGCAAATTAAAGAGATGTATGACGATGAAGTGATGACCTCCAAGCCGGCGGAAGCCGGGAATCAATTGTTCTATTCCGCCGTTCTGCAAACCCCGGCCGATTTCGTCAATGTTCCGTATACTTATTTTACCAATCCAAAGCTGCTGCATAAGCCGCATAGCGGAAGTTCCGGCGCCATGCGGATTATTCCGATCTCCACATTTGCGATACAGGCCAAATCGCCGGTTGCAGAACAAGCCTGGAAGTTCATGGAGTTCCTGCTCTCTGATGAAGCGCAGTCCCTCCAGAGCAGAGAAGGCTTCTCCCTACTTCAATCGGTGAATGACAAGCAGCTCAGCGAGCTTCAGCAGCAGGTGAAGAGCGGGACGTATAAGCTTCCAAGCGGCAAGCCTGTAAGTGTGCCTGACGGGCAGTTCAAGGAATTCCAAGAGATGATGAATACTGCGGATAACTTCGCCATGCTGGATGTCAAGATTCTCTCCATTCTAGGAGAAGAGACAGGTGCCTTCTTCAGCGGTCAGAAGACAGCGGAGGAAGTGGCGAAGCTGATTCAGAACAAGGCGACCACATACCTGAACGAATAGATCTAGGCCTAGGAGGGTCACGGTATGAAGAGAGTCACTATTCTGATCGCAGAGGATGAGAAAGAGATTGCCGACCTGGTGGCCCTGCATTTGCAGAAGGAAGGGTATCACTGTATCAAAGTATCTGATGGCAAAGCGGCGGTGCAGGCAATTCAGTCACAGTCCATCGACCTGGCGATCCTGGATATTATGATGCCGGAGCTGGACGGGTACGAGGTCACCCGCCAGGTGCGGGTGAAGCATAATCTGCCGATTATTTTTTTGAGTGCCAAGACCTCAGATTTCGATAAGATTACCGGCCTTGTGATGGGAGCTGACGATTATATGATCAAGCCCTTCAATCCTATGGAGCTGCTGGCCCGTGTCAATTCTCAATTGCGGCGTTCCTTGCAGTTCAGCCAGCCTTCGGCCGCCCATCAGACTTCGGTGCTGGAGGTGGGCGGGCTGGTCATCTCCCCTGACCGGCACACCATTACGCTGTATGGAGAGGCGATTGACCTTACACCGAAGGAGTTCGATATCCTATATTTGCTGGCTAGCCACTCCAAGCAGGTGTTTAGTGCAGAGAGTATATTTCAGCAGGTATGGGGTGAGGCGTACTATGAAAGCGGCAATACCGTGATGGTACATATCCGCACCCTGCGCAGGAAGCTGGGAGAGGATCAGAATAAGGACCGGTTTATCAAAACCATCTGGGGTGTCGGGTACACGTTCAATGCCTAAGAGACTCCGGGGCTTCAGAGCCAGATTGGTCCAGTTACTGGGCGTAAGTATGCTCTTGTCAGGCAGTATTATCTATGGACTGTTCAAGCTGCTTCAGCTCTATTACGCCGGAGTCCGGTGGGAGGACCCGGAGGCAGAATTACGCCGGATCATCTTCAGGATCGGAGACTTCAATGTGTTCCTGATGCTGTTTATCCCACTCATGCTGATATTCTTCTTCAAGTTCACCAAGCCATACATCCGCTACCTTGACGAGATTTCCAAGGGGATTCATCATCTGGCTAACGGAGAATTTCAGAATCAGGTGCAGATTGCCTCCAGGGATGAGTTCAGCGCAATCGCCGAGGATTTGAATGTGGCAGGGGCTAAACTGCAGGAGGCGGTGCAAAGAGGCGATTTCGCCGAGAGCAGCAAGGACCAGCTTGTCGTCAATTTGGCGCATGATCTGCGCACACCGCTCACCTCCGTGCTCGGGTATCTGGATCTGATTCTTAAGGATAAGCAATTACCTATCGAGACGATCAGACATTTCACGACCATTGCCTTCACCAAGTCCCAGCGGCTGGAGAAGCTGATTGACGGGCTGTTCGAGATCACCAGGATGAACTATGGCACGCTGCCTATGGTGAAGACGTACCTGGATCTCAGCGAGCTACTCAGACAATTGAACGAGGAGCTGTACCCGGTATTCGAGCGAAATGGCCTGACCTCCCGGCTGAATGTTACTCCGGGCTTAAGCGTCTATGGGGATGGGGATCTGCTGGTACGTGTATTAGGGAATCTGCTGACCAATGCCGCCCGTTATGGGCAAGAAGGCGTATATGTGGATATTACCAGCCGTCTCGATTCAGGCGTAGTAGCGGTTGAGGTGATCAATTATGGAAATCCCATTCCGCCGGAGGAGCTGCCGCATATCTTCGAGATGTATTATTCGGGGGACCTGGCGAGGACTCATCAGGAGGGCGGCACCGGTCTCGGGCTGTTCATTGCGCGTAATATCGTAGAGCAGCATGAGGGGAGCTTGTCTGTAGAGAGCAATGAAATATGGACAAGGTTCGAGATGCGGCTGCCGCAAGCTTAAGCGAAGTTAAGGGAGGAGAGAATCATGTATCATTCTACGAGAAAATATGCTGTCGCCATGATAAGCCTGGCCGTTCTCAGCCAGTCGTTCGCCTTCGGAGCCTATACGGCAGCGGACGGATCTTCAGCGGGAACAGCGGCTTCAGCCTCCGTGTCCACGCTGGAGGGACTGGGGGCGGTTTCATTGAAGAGTGGCGTGAGTGTGAAGCTGCTGGACGCGGCTCTTCAGCCCCAGGAGAGCGGGAATATTCTTACGTACACCTTGAATTACCACAACGTAAGCAGCCGCAACGTAAGCTTAATCGATTATTTCTCCAAGGTCACCACTTCAGGCGGCGCTGTTATTCAGGGCAAACCGGTGACAAGTAGTGCTGCAATCAAGTCCATTCCGGCGAATAGCAGCCAGTCGGTTATGTATTACGTCAATGCGGGTCAGGCTGCCAAATTAAACGGAGTCCGCATCTCCCTGTTCGGCTGGGACTTCAGTCAAGCAAGCTACCAGAAGAAGCTGGGGATGTTCACGATTCCGGGCTCCTACTCAACGGTAATCTCCAGAGGCCAGAGCAAGAAGCTGGTCCTGGGAGAGATGCCGGTTATCAGCAAGGCGGAAAGCCTGCAGATTGTTAAAACGAACGGAAAAGTGTACGCCAGGGTTGGGGTCAGCTTGTCCAATTTGGGTGCCAAGGTTCTTAAGGATACAGGCCTGAAAGGATATCTGGTATCCTCGGGCGGTTCCAGGTTTGAGCTGAACGCCGTCCATGCCGATTACCAGATTCAGCCCAAGGAGAAAAGAACCCTGTACTATCTGGCAGACATCCCTTCCTATACGAAGCTGGATAATATGTCCCTGCAATTTGTCCAGGAAGACAGCACGCTGCAAGTGAAACTTCCAGTTGCTCAATATAAGCTGCCCGCAGCGGAATTGCCTAACTTCACCGTACCCGTTAACGCAGTCGCCAAGCTCAAGGTGGGTAACCATACGATTGAGACCGGACTGGCAAGCGCGGCGGTGTATGCAGATGACAATTTGGCAAAATGGAGCATGAAGTTCCGTGTGCGGAACACAGGCAACCAGGCGGTGACCCTGCCGGATTACCCTTTCAGCCTAACCGCTTCCGAGGGATATAGCTATCCTGTGAGTAATGAAGCGCTTACGGGTCTGACGCTTAAGCCGCTGGAAGAGCAGACGGTAGAACTCAGCGCAGAGTTGCCTCTGAAGCTGAATCAGGGCGTTCTCCAGCTACAGATGACTGAGCCGGCTGAAGCGAACCGGATCGCCTTCCCGGCGGCCTATTTTCAGATTCCGTATTCCTTGCAGCCGGATCACCTGCTGGCGACTGAATACCCTGTGCAGAATAGTCTGGGTAGCTTCGTAGTGAAGCTCGAATCGGTGGAACGCCTGCCGTGGTCGGACCAGGATCAGATAGTGACCAAGGTCAGCCTCCGGAACACCGGTGTGGCGAGTGTACAACTCCCGGCGCTTACAGCTCTTCTAAAGGCGGGAGATATAGATATCAGCGGCACTTCGCAGATGGTGATCGACGGTTCAAAGAGCCAGTTGGCTCCGCAGGAAACAGCGGTGCTGTATATCGCAGGGAACCTTCCCTATTCCTATAATCTCACGAAGCTGAAGATTATCCTCCAGTATGCTTCGGGAGAGGCCAAGACGAATTTCCTTACACTTTTCACCAGCCAGTTAGATAATACCTTAAGAACCGTTGCGGCCGGAGAGCCGTTCCAGCTTGAGCTGACCGGGAAGAAAGCAGAGGTTCAGGAGAGACAGACCCGGATATATCCCGGCGCGGATTCCAAGCTGATCTATACCGAGCTGATGATGACAAACGAGGAATTACGGAGAACCCAGCCCGCGCAACTGGTGGGCTATTACCGGACACCGGATCATCAGTATTTCGAAGCGGTAATCTCGCAGTCCGCCGCGGCCTTGAATGCCAAGGAGAAAAGTCTCGTGACTGTCTGGAGCAAGCTTCCGCCGGAGATCAATGCTTCGGAGCTAACCCTCTATCTCGGGGAAGGAATCTCTGGAGGCAAGCTAACCGCACCCGGGGGAGCGCCGACCGCCTACATTCATACCATGGGCCTTGAGCTTAACCCGGCGAATCCCGCACCGCAGCCGTCCCTTCAGAAGCTGGAACTGTTCCCGTACTCCCTGTCCGTGACCCAGGCTACAGCCACGATGCCCGAAGACCGGGAGACTATAGAGGCACAGATGAACTACCGCGTAACCCGCAGTGAGCAGTATGTTACTGCAGCGAACGAACATAAGCTTGTGGTCCAGCTGATTGATCCGTTCGGACAGCCCTCGGAGAAGCTTCTCTTTCTGGGCGAGGAACCGGCCGGAGCCTTAGGCAGCTTGTCCTTCTCGCTGAACAACAAAGCGTATAAGGCCCTTACCGGCGGAACGGTGCGGGTGAATATCTATGATGAGTTCCAAGGGAAGCGGATTCTGCTGGGAAGCCAGAGCTATCCTGTTACTTATGAGCGGGCTGCGTCCCGGAGGACGGAACTGAATCTTTAGCTCGGATGACAACAGCGGCAGTCTAAGACTTTATTTCTCAAGTCTTGGTCTGCCGCTGTTTTTATTAATTTATCATATGCGAATTGAATTAAATAATTTTAAGACTATTAATTTAAAACATTTATGATATAATCGTAAATATTACGATTAAGGTTTTGGAGTTGAATGCCATCAAACAATATCTTTTACAACGCGTATTGCAGCTCATTCCCGTGCTGCTTGGCATCTCTGCCATTACCTTTGCGCTGATGCACTTAACACCCGGCGATCCGGCGGAGATCATGCTGCGTGCCGACGGCATTAAGCCTACACATGAAGCTATTGAGGCAACCAGACATGCTCTTGGTCTGGATGAGCCTATACATATGCAATATTTTCAGTGGTTGAACCGGGTGCTTCATCTCGATTTAGGTATATCTTACAGCAGCAGCCGTCCAGTGTTTACAGAGCTGATGAGCCGATTTCCGGCAACGGTACTTCTAAGTAGCTGTTCTGTATTGTCCGCTATTCTTATTGCCCTGCCTATTGGAGTGGGCTCTGCACTTTATCCCGGTGGAATGTTTGACCGGCTGGGAAGAGGTTGTGCACTGCTCAGTGTCTCCATGCCGGGATATTGGCTTAGTCTGCTCCTGATTTATTATGGTGCAGTGAAGTTTAAGCTGTTTCCTGTGATGGGAATGGATGGGGCAGCCAGTGTCATTCTGCCTGCATTTACATTGGGATTTGGAATGGCAGGCGTCTACATCCGCTTGATCCGTTCCAGTCTCCTGGAGGTTATGGGCAAGCGTTACATCACAGCAGCCAGGGCTAAGGGACTTCAGGAATGGAGAATAATCCTTCGGCATGCACTGCGTAATGCGCTTCTTCCGAGTCTTACCCTCCTTGGGGTTAACATAGCGGGATTATTGGGCGGCTCTGTTATTGTTGAAACTATATTTTCCTGGCCGGGAATGGGCAAGTATGCCATCGAGGCGATTTTTGCCAAAGACTATATTGTCATTCAGGGTTACGTATTATGGATGGCTGTTGTCGTTGTCCTGATTAACCTGACAGTAGATTTGTTACATCTCCTGCTGGATCCGCGAATCAGGCTGCGGTGACGCTGTAGAAGGAGCGGATGATCATATTTCGTATTACCTTATTTAAGAATAACGGAGCAAAGTTAGGAGCGGGTATCGTACTTGTGTTCATATGTGCCGGGCTCTTTGCCCCGTGGCTTTCCCCCTCTGATCCGCTGCAGATACAGATGGAACATAAACTGGGTATGCCTTCCTGGCAATATCCGCTCGGTACCGATCATCTGGGACGCTGTGTGTTATCCCGGTTAATCTATGGGACCCGAACGTCCCTGTATTATTCGTTCATGGTGTTGATCGTTGTTTTTGCAATTAGCATCCCTGTCGGGTTGCTGGCAGGTTACGCCGGCGGCCGGATCGATCATTTGATTATGCGGATCATAGATATATTGCTTGCCTTTCCCAGCTTAATTCTATCCCTTGCAATTACAGCCATGCTGGGTCCCAGTATGAAGAATCTGTTAATCGCATTCGCTGCAGTCTGGTGGACCGGGTATGCCAGAGTGATACGCAGCATGGTGCTTCAAATCAAGGAAAGTGAATATATTACCGCCGCCAAAGCGTCAGGCACTTCTCATTTACAAATTATTCTCAGGCATATTTTGCTGAACGCTGCCCGGCCTATTCTGGTTCTTGCTTCTATGGAAGTGGGTACGATTATGCTCTCCATTGCAGGTTTGTCCTTTCTGGGTTTGGGAGCTCAGCCGCCTGCACCGGAATGGGGAGTTATGCTGAACGACAGCCGTGCCTATATTCAAACAGAGCCGCGGCTGATGCTCTTCCCGGGTGTGGTGATCATGCTGGCGGTTCTGGGCTTTAATCTGTTGGGAGAAGGCTTGCAGAGGTCAGAGCATAATATCAATTCTGCAGGGAAGCGGGGGTCCAGAACATGAGTGCAGAGACTGCGCTGCTGAAGGTCAGTCATCTACGCACCTGCTTCCACACAGGGAGTCATACCATTACGGCGGTAGATGATGTCAGTATCGAGGTGAGATCCCGGCAGATTGTCGCGCTGGTAGGCGAGAGCGGCAGCGGTAAAAGTGTTACGGCAATGTCCATCCTAGGCTTAGTAGATCCTCCGGGCATCGTTGAGAGCGGGGAGATCTGGCTTAAGGGCAACAATATTCGGGAGTGCTCCAGCCGTCAGATAAGGAAGCTCCGGGGAACCGGGATGGCTGCTATCTTTCAAGATCCCATGAATGCACTGAATCCGGTGCTTACCATCGGCAGGCAGATCATGGAGACTATTAAACTGCATAAGCGGGTATCGGGAAAAGAGGCGAAGCGGCTTGCCGTGAGGCAGATGCAGCAGGCGGGTCTTGGCGATCCGGAGCAGCTGTTCAATCAGTATCCTTTTCAAATTAGCGGCGGTATGTGTCAAAGGGTAATGATCGCCATCGCACTGGTTACCGGTGCACACTTGCTTATTGCAGATGAGCCTACAACGGCTCTGGATGTAACCATTCAAGCCCAGATTCTCGAAGAACTGGACAGAATCAGATGTACGAACGATGTCGGCATTCTATTAATTACGCATGATCTCGGCGTGGTTGCAGAGCTTGCAGATTATGTGTATGTGATGAAGTCCGGGAAGATCGTGGAATCGGGCAATGTGTTTGACATTTTCTCAAATCCGGTGCATCCCTATACTAAATACTTAATGGATTGCAGATAACAACGATAATATTACATTGATGAATTGGATGTGGTGAACTTGAAGCTGTTGGAGGCGGTAAGCCTGAATAAAAGATACGGGACGGAAAGGGGGTGGTTCACACGTAATGCCAGGAGTGTCCATGCCGTCAACAACTTGTCCCTCCGTCTAGAGAGCGGCGAGACCCTTGGACTAGTAGGAGAAAGCGGCTGCGGTAAGAGCACTTTGGCCAGACTCCTGCTGGGACTGGAGAAACCGTCCTCCGGAAGGGTTCTATACAAGAACGAGGATTATACGGACTGGAGCTTCAGCGGGATGCGCATGATCCGCAGGAAGATGCAGATGGTATTTCAGAACAGTCTGGCTTCATTTAATCCATTGTTTACAGTGGAGCAGATTATCGGGGAGCCTCTTCGGAATTACGGAGAGCGTAAGGCCGGAGCCCGCAGGGCCACGGTAGCAGACACACTTGAGCTGGTGGGACTTGAACGGCAGCATATTCACCGTTATCCGCATGAACTCAGCGGCGGACAGCAGCAGAGAGTGGGAATTGCGCGGGCGATTGCGCTGCGGCCGGAGCTGATAATCTGTGACGAACCGTTCTCGAGTCTTGATGTCACCTTGCGGAAGCAAATGATGGATCTGCTGCTGGCGTTGAAGCACGAGCTGGGATTATCCTATGTATTCATTACGCATGACTTGTCAGTTGTAAACCGGTTCTGCGACAGTGTGGCTGTGATGCATCAAGGGGCAATTGTGGAGAAGCAATCGGGCGCACAAATGTTGCGTCAAGCAGACCACCCGTATACAAGAACATTACTCTCTTCGGTACCTGTGCAGGACCCCCGCTTAAGGAAGAAGAGAACGTGGACAGAGTGGCAAACCAGCCATTCCTATGATGTTAAGTAAAGAAAGGGTGTACCAGGAATGAGAACGAATCCTAAGACAACAAGCCTATTATCCCAATCATTATTCTTCCTGCTTCTTGTAATAATTATGCTGATATCCGGTTGTAGCAACAGTAATAACAGCCCGTCTACAGCTGAAGCCCATCCGACTGCCAATAATGAAGCCGCACAGGCTTCTGCTGCCCGGGAGAAGGTTGTCACTGTTGCCATATCGTCTGATGCCGGTATAGACCGCTTAGATGCCGGGGCCTATGATGGTCCGATGAATGTGCACGCGATGATCTATGACGGATTAGTGGAGTATGGTGAAAAGGGCGAAATTCTGCCAGCGCTTGCGGAGTCTTGGGATATTTCTGAAGACGGCAAAGTATATACGTTCCATCTCCGCCAAGACGTCAAATTCTCTGACGGTACGGCGTTTAATGCCGCTGCGGTTAAATTCTCCTTCGAACGCTGGATCAATGATCCGGCCAACTCATTAAATGTGGCAACGGCAATGAAGTCCCTTGACGTTGTGGACGAACATACGATTACAATGACATTCGACAAAGCCTATTATCCGTTCTTAACGGAGTTATCCTTTGCCAGACCGGTACGGATGATCAGCCCTTCTGCTGTGGAGCCTGCCGGGGATATTACGGGTACATTCATCCAGGCGATCGGAACTGGCGCCTGGATGGCAGAGAGCTACACAACAGATCAGGAAGCCGTACTTGTCCGGAATCCGAATTATTGGGGAGAAATGCCGAAGCTCTCCAAAATTATTCTGAAGGTCGTCCCTGACCCGCAGTCCAGAGTACTGGCGCTGCAAAGCGGGGATGTTGACATTGCCGGAGGCCAATTGGGTAAAATCCCGGTCGAAAGCGTGCCGGTAATCGAAGCGGCTACCTCATTAAGTCTGCAAAAAGCACCAGGAACAAACTCTCATTTCATGATCTTTAACTACAATACGCCCGCTCTTCAGGATCTGAGTGTGCGCAAAGCGATCAATCTGGCAATCAATAAAAAAAGCATAGTGGAAGATCTTATGGACGGCACCGGCAGTGAAGCCCAAGGCTTGTTCCCGCTGACAGTCCCTTATGTAACGGAGTCCAATAATACCTGGTACGGCTTCGATCCGCAGGAAGCGGAGCAGCTGCTGGCAGCTGCCGGCTACACGGATACGGACGGAGACGGGATTGCCGAGAAGGACGGAACACCGCTTGAGCTCAATTTCGTGCTGCAGCAGGCTGAATATCCGGAATGGAAATCCATCAGTGAGCTGATTCAGTCTGAGCTAAGGGAGATTGGCATTGCCGTCAATCTTCAGGTGCTTGAGCCGAATGCCTACTACGATGCGTTGTGGACAAGCAAAGCCTATGATCTGATCATGTACCGGACTTATGATGATGCCTATAATCCGCATGCGTTCCTGTTGTCCCTGTTCCATGCAACAGCTGAAGCACCTGCTGTGGTATGGTCTGATGCTGCACTGGAATCACAAATTGACACTGCAGTAGGAGCAACCGGCCTTCAGGAACGTCAGAGCGCATATGATTCTATTTTCTCCAAAATGTATCAGGAGGCTATGTTTGCAGCTATATATTTCCCTGATGATATAATGGCAGTAAATAATAGAGTGACCGGATTCCGGCCGGGGTACACCACCTTTACGCCAATCTTCTGGAACCAGCTGGACATAGGTGAAGAATGATGCTGAAAGAGATCTCGAAATACTGGACTTCAAGCTCGGAGAGTTATGACAAAGTCATACAGACACAATTCCGCAGCAAAAAGACCATCACGCTCTGGAAGCAGCTGCTTATGAAAGGGCTGGGGACAAAACCCGGGCAAAAGGTGCTGGATGTAGGAACCGGACCCGGATTTTTCTCCATCCTCTTATCACAGATGGGTCATCTGCCAACAGCCTTGGATGCTTCTCCGGGAATGATTGAAAGAGCTACACGGAATTTCACAAGTTATGGATACCAGGTTCCGGCTTATGTCGGTGATGCTGCCAGCTTGGATATGGAGCTAGACGATAGCTTCGATGCAGTGGTCTGCAGGGATGTGGTATGGACGCTGCCTGATCCGCAGCGGGCTTATGCCGAATGGTACCGGGTGCTGAAACCGGGCGGGACCCTGATTATTTTTGACGGCAACTATTTGTATAAAGAGAGCAAGACTGTATTCCGCAGACTTTGGTATGCTTTGTCCTGGACACTGATCCTGCTCACAGAGCAAAGAATCCGCCAGCGGAGCAGTCGAGATAAGGAGCTGCTAAGCGGGCTGCCCTTTGTTAATGTACTGCGGCCTGAAGCTGATGAAGCCGCGCTGAGACAGGCCGGGTTCCGCAGCATTGATGTTCAGCGGAACTTTATCCCTGGCCGTGCGATGCCACTGAATTATTTGAAATACGGCTATCAGAATGCAAACCGGTTCATGATACTTGCCAAGAAGGAGTGAATGATAGATGAGTATACAACAAGAGGTGGAAATGTATTGGGAAGGCGAAGCGGGGCTGTATAGTGAAGGCATTCAAAAGGAGCTTAACGGATTCCAGCGGGAGGCATGGTTGAAGCTTATCCTCGCCCATGCACCACAGAAGGAAAGATTGCATGTTCTTGATATAGGCTGCGGTCCCGGCTTCTTCTCGGTGATTCTCTCAAGTGCCGGGCATCTGGTTACTGCGGTCGATTGCACCGACAATATGCTGGAAGAAGCGCGGGCCCACACCAGCCGGGAGGGTGTGACGGTTACTTTCCGCAAGATGGATTCGCACAAGCTTGACTTTGCTGCGGAGAGCTTCGATCTGATCGTGTGCCGCAATGTCACCTGGAGCCTCACCCATCCGCAGTCAGCCTACAAAGAGTGGAAAAGAGTCCTTAAGCCGGGAGGACGGCTGCTGGTCTTTGATGCCAACTGGAATCGTCATCTTTGGGACGAAGAGATGAAGCGGAAGCACGCAGAGGATCAGCAAGCCTATGTGGATAAGGGTTTTGGTGAGCTCCCTCATCATAAGGACATAGAGGAAACTGACCGTCTGAGCCTTGTCTTGCCCCTGACCAGAGAGTGGCGTCCAGAATGGGATATACGGACTCTCAAGGAAGAAGGGTACTCTGCTATCTATGCTGAAGAGAATCTGAACGCCAAAGTACTGGACGAGAAACAGCAGGTCCTGAACCGGTCAACGCCGATGTTCATGATCTGTGCTGAGAAGTGACAAAGTACTCTTCAACACCCGATATGAAAGGCACCTTACAGCAGGCAGTTGCCAGAATCATCGAAGCCTTGGCGCAGAAGCAAGCCATGATCTGCCGGACACTGGACACCAGCAGGCGGCTCATGAGCGGGGTGAACGATTATGAATGCTGAATTCGGACATTCAGAGGATGAGCTGTTATTGAACGTGATCCATAAAACCGTCGGAAACACATGGACTGAACTATGAAATTCAGAGTGACCCTTCGCATGACTCGATCACTAGCTCCAAAAAAAACTATTATTCTCTAAACCATAAGGCTTCGGATATAGGGTATCAGCCATGCTATACCACTTTACAATGCATACAGACAGGTTACAGGCAACTGAAAACAGGAATGTAAAAGGTAATGAAGCCGCTGAATCCGTTCAGCGGCTTTTTTCCTCAGGTGAATTTCAACAGAAACAGCATTGACTCTATCTACGTTCACTAACTATAATATTAATATAATAGTGAATAGATTAATATTAATATTAACTAAATGGCCTGTAGCCGGGCTGGAAGATTTGTTCGGTATAATAATTCCCTAAAGGAGGGCTTAGCTTGTCTCAATCTATACCCGCATACACCGGTTATCTCTTAGTTCATTTCATCGGGGAGCAGCCGGATGGCGAACAGGTCTATTTCTCCTACAGTGAGGACGGCCTGCACTATAAGGATCTGAACGCGGGTCTGCCTGTTCTGCGCTCGGATCTCGGGGAAAAGGGAGCCAGAGATCCCTTTATCGTCCGTTCGCCGAAGGAAAGCAAATTCTATCTGATTGCTACCGACTTGCGCATTGCCAGCGGCAAGGGCTGGGGTGCAGCAGTGGAGGCCGGCAGCCGCGATATTATCGTCTGGGAATCTGCAGATTTGGTGAACTGGTCACAGCCGTGGGCAGTCACGGTCGGTGTGGAAGGCGCCGGATGTGTCTGGGCTCCTGAGGCGATTTATGATGAGGCTGCGGATGAATTCCTGGTATTCTGGGCGTCGGCCACTCAGGAGCCGCATGAGAGTGAACGGAAGCATAAAATATACAGTGCGCGCACGAAGGATTTCCGGGAATTTACGGCAGCAGAGAAATACATTGAGCGCGACAATCATATCATTGATACGACAATTATCGCGGCTGACGGGATGTACTACCGCTTCTCGAAGGATGAGACGACCAAGAATATCCGGGTGGAGCAAGGTGCGTCGCTGGATAAAGACGCCTTCAGCTTTGTGGATGCGCCGGTTCTGGAGGCCATTATGGGCGTGGAAGGCCCGGAGATTTATAAGCTGAACGGCCGCGGGGAATGGTGCCTGATTGTGGACCGTTATGCGGAAGGGAAGGGATATCTTCCCCTGTTAACGTCTGACCTGAGCAGCGGCGATTTCCGCGTGCTTGCAGACGGGGAGTTCGACCTTGGTGTAAACACCAAACGCCACGGCGGAGTCCTTCCGGTTACTGCCGGAGAACGCAGCCTGCTGCTGTCGGCCTTCGGGGACGGACATAGCTACATAATGAATGAAATGATCACAAACCCGGTTGTCCTGCAGCGGGCAGATCCCTGCATTTACCGGCATAGTGACGGCTATTATTACTTCACCGCTTCGGTTCCCGAATATGACCGGATTGAGCTGCGGAGAGCCCGGACGATCGGCGGACTTACAGCCAGCGAGCCTGTCGTCATCTGGACGAAGCATACCACCGGTATTATGAGCGGTTATGTATGGGCGCCGGAAATTCATTACATCAGCGGGAAGTGGTACATCTATTTCTCCGCCGGCAGTGATGATGCACCGTTTGCGCAGCGTCTATACGTGCTGGAGAATGATTCCGACAATCCGCTGGAAGGAAGCTGGGAGGAGAAGGGGAGAATCTATACCGCATGGGATACGTTCTCGCTGGATGCCACTACCTTTGAGCATGCGGGATCGCAGTATCTGGTGTGGGCGCAGGAGGACCCTTCGATTCAGGGGAACTCCAGCCTGTTTATTTCCAAGATGGCAAGTCCCTGGACGCTGGAAGGGGAGCAGATCCTGCTGACCCGGCCGGAATATGACTGGGAAACGATTGGTTACCGTGTTAATGAAGGGCCTGCTGTTATGAAAAAGAACGGAAGAATTCTCCTGACCTATTCGGCCAGCGCGACCGATCACCATTACTGCATGGGCCTGATTACCGCGCCGGAAGACAGCAACCTGCTGGACTCCGGCTCATGGACGAAATCCCCGGTCCCGGTCTTTACGACCAGCGAAGCGAACGGCCAGTACGGTCCCGGACATAACAGCTTTACGGTAACAGCTGATGGAACGCAGGACCTGCTTGTCTATCACGCCAGAAATTATAAGGAAATAGAGGGAGATCCCTTGAATGACCCTAACCGTCATACCCGTGTCCAGCCTTTGGCATGGGGAGAAGACGGGCTGCCGGTATTCGGGTTACCAGTGCCGGATGGCAGTCTAGAGTTGTCGTTATAATAATTGAACATGAAGAAGGCTGGGAGGCATTGCCGACAGGCTGGAAACCTTGAGAAATCAAGGTTTTTTTGATTTAAAGTAATGAATACATCCCTACTGCTGCGGGACTGATGATTTTGTATAACTGGTCCTTTATGCTGCTCTCCTTCGCAAGACTGCTGAAACCTGGAAAATTTGCTACATAAAGTTGAGATGAATAAAAAGTGAAATTGAACGCACATTAAATGTAATCTATTTCAGAAAGGGGGATAAACTTGCATAAATTTATTAAGAAGCTTTTATTCACTAGCACAAAAAATCTTTATAAAAAACAAAACACGGATTCATATTCGAATTTGAATTTTAATAAATTGAGTGATGAACTTAACACGACGCTTGCATTCTTAGACGAGCGTCTCAAAAACAGCTCTGACTTCATTTTACATAAGCTGTCAGCAACAAAAGATGGAGCATATCGGGTGGCTATCTGTTATATGGACGGGCTTGTTGATCATCAGCTGGTTACAAAATTAATATGGGATATGAATCAGGTATCCTGGGAAGAGAAGATATACAGTTCAATGGAAACTGATTGGATTAAAGCTCAACTGTCTGCACTGAGCAGTTCCTCTGTTTACACAGAAGATGATCTGATGAAGTCTATCCTTAATGGTCGTGCGGTTGTTATTATCCACGGAATTAATGAAGCGTTTGTTGCAACAGTAAACGGCGGATCAAGACGTGCGGTAGAAGAACCTACTTCACAGACGGTTATCCGGGGACCCAAAGAAGGTTTTACAGAAGATATTACAACCAATATTGCTCTTGTCCGCCGCAAAATAAAATCTCCGGACCTATGCGTTAAATCTCAAGTCATCGGTCGGTACACTCAAACAAAAGTGTCGTTAATTTATATAGATGGCATTGCAAATCCGGAAGTGGTTAAAGAAATATCTTCACGCCTAAATTCTATAGAAACCGATAGTATACTGGAAAGTGGTTACATTGAGGAATTTATACAGGATGGAATTCTCTCTCCCTTTCCCACTATGATTAATACTGAACGTCCAGATACAGTAGCAGGCGGATTACTGGAAGGATTGGTAGCAGTTGTAGTAGATGGCACTCCCTTTGTTTTATTGGCCCCTGTTACTTTTTTTAGATTCTTGGTTTCCAGTGAAGATTATTACCAGAGATTTGATATCTCCTCTTTTCTTAGAATGGTTCGGCTGGCCTCTTTTTTCATCGCCTTGCTTCTTCCTTCTCTTTTCATTGCAACCACAACGTTTCAACAGGAAATGCTTCCGACTACCTTACTGATAACGCTCGCTGCCCAACGCGAAAGTACTCCGCTGCCGGCACTCATGGAAGCTTTAATTATGGAATTGACCTTTGAAATCATTCGTGAGGCAGGCGTACGCATGCCCCGTGCTATAGGGCCTGCTATCTCCATCGTTGGCGCTCTCGTTCTTGGTCAAGCTGCTGTTCAAGCCGGTCTAGTATCAGCCGCTATGGTTATCGTCGTTTCATTTACTGCCATTGCTAACTTTGTTCTTCCCGCAATCAATATGGCAGCAACCGTTCGCCTTCTGCGTTTTTTCTTGATGTTTCTTGCAGGAACCTTTGGTTTATACGGGATCCTTATAGGTCTAGTACCCATTTTGGCTCATTTGGTCTCCCTTGAATCGTTTGGAATCCCATATCTGATGCCACTTTCACCATTTAATAAATCTAATCTAAAAGATTTGTTTATCCGTGCGCCGTGGTGGAAGATAAAAACGCGTCCGGTGATGATTGGTGACATGAACCCAAAGAGAGTGTCTGATAAGCAGAAAAGCTTCGCCCAAAGGGCGAAAGATCATAAACGGGACCCTCTTTCGTAGGAAGGTGAACTTATGCGTAAAGCTTTAATCAGTATGATGTTTGTTTTTAGTGCACTGATTTTACCGGGCTGCTGGAATCGGACGGAATTGAATGAACTACGAATCACAACTGCTACAGGTGTAGATCTCAGCGATGGAAAGTGGCTCATCTCGTATCAGACGATCGTTCCTTCAACTATGGCTTCGGGTACAGGAGGAGTTTCAGGAGGTGCTGGACAACCAGCCATTCATGTATTCTCTGTGAGGGCGGATACCTTTAATAAAGCAAGGAATTTAAGCAACTTGGAAACCTCCCGCCGTCTCTATATTGCACACAATAAGGTCGTGTTGATCGGCAAAGAAGCGGCAGCGGAAGGAATCGGCCAACTTATAGATACCTATCTTCGGAGCACAGAAGCCCGGGAAACCGTTTATATCCTGGTGACAGATGGCAGAGCAAACGAATTTCTGAGAAAGCTGGTGCCCCCGGAAAAATTGCCTGGAGCAAGCTACGGTGAGATTCTAGATAAAGAAACCGAGTTGGTTTCCATCTTTCCAAAGACCTCTATTTATGATTTTGCCTTACATCTGCATTCAGATTCCAAGAGTATCGGAGTACCTGTGGTTACACTCTTCGGTGAAGATACCATCGAAAATAAAGAAGAATTAGAGTCTCTTGATGTACTCAAGAAAACGTCACAGCCTTTAAAAATGACCCTTTCCCAGTTAGCGATCTTTCAAAAGGATAAGTTAGTCGGGTGGCTCAACCGGCAAGAAAGTCTAGGGCTCTCCTGGTTAACCGATAAAATCAAAGGTGCTGAGATATCTTTTCCTTGTTCCGATAATGAAAAAAATCAAAACTCCATCACTGTTATTTCATCGAAAACAAAATTGAAGCCCATAAAATCGGATGATCATTACACCATGCATGTAAAGATAAAAGCCAACGGGATTTTAATGGAATCCGTCTGTAATGAAGATTTATCGAAACCGGAGGTCATTTCAGGCCTCCAAAAGAATATTGAAGAACATATCAAGAATGACATTAACGCTTCATGGGATGCACTGCAACGCTTGGGTGCCGATACCACAGGTTTTGCTGAAATTATTCACCGGAAATACCCCAAGGAGTGGAAAGAGGTTAAGGATGACTGGGAGAATGAGTTCAAAAAAATGGAAGTAAAAATAGAAGTCAGTGTGATCATCAAACGCCCGGGGCTAATTCAAAAATCATTTAATGCCTCCTAGTGTTAAAGGAGATCTGTTTATGAACAAAGATGCCCGCGTATCCGAAATAGCTGTTACCCTTGCTCTGTTTGAACTGGGGAGTACTCCTTTGTTTTTATTGGGTGCAGATTCAAAGCAGGATGCCTGGTTAGCCATGATTATTGCGGCAGCAGCTGGTTTTATCCTGTTACAGGCCTATCTTTGGATGTATCGCTTGGATCCGGAACGTGACCTGTTTGAGATATGCTTACATTATTTGGGTAAAACGCCGGGGTGGATCGTGGCGTTCTCTTTTGTCGGTTACTTCACGTATGAATCTTCCCGCAATTTACGTGATCTCGGTGAGCTGTGTACCATGACACTTCTCAATCAAACCCCCATGCCTATTATTTCACTGCTTGCGATAAGCGTGGTTGCCTTTGTCTCCAGCTACGGACCTAAGGTGTTTTTTCGACTTTGCGTCATTTTTTTATATATTCTAACGGTCGGCTATTTCTTAATACTGATTTTCATCCCGATGAGTGGACTATTTCATCTTGAATATATGTTTCCTATCCTGGAAAATGGTGTTAAGCCCGTTTGGGATGCCGCAATTCCGGAGCTTATTTCTTTTCCATTTGGACAGACCGTCCTTTTTCTGGTGTTCTTTAAATATGCGCCAAAAGGTAATAAGAATCTTTCTAAGTTTATCGTAACCTCATACATCATTATAGCAATAGCATTGATCATACTGAATCAAATGGTCATTCTGGTTATGAATCCTGAAGTGGCGGGTCTCACTACCTATCCGCTGCTCACCGTTGTTCAAATGATACGTGCAGTGCAAATTTTCGAGCGGGCGGACGCGCTTTTTACACTCATTTTATTTATTGGTTTAGGAGTGAAAATGAACATTTTTTTTATAGGCTCTGCCATTGGGATGCAAAGACTAACTAAAATCAGATATAAAATATGGCTGATCCCTCTGACTATTGCTATATTTGCCCTCTCTTTTTCATCACGGACCTATACAGATTTTATATGGGTAGGTCTTCATTATGCAGTAATCAGGGTGTTTCCTATTTTCCAAATTGCCCTTCCTGCGGTAATACTCATCACCATGTTGATACGAAAAAGAAATTGAGGGAGATAGGGACGCAGGATGGGCCTAGTAAAGCAAGCTTCAAAGAAAGAGCAGCTTAACAGCCTGTACACCAAAATAGAAACCAAATCCGACCAGTGACAGACCGGAGCATACAGAGATCGCTTTTAGCACCCGGACGGTCAGGAATTTGCGGAAAATGCTGGAGGCGGCTGCCATGGTGACATCCCAGAGCAGTATCCCCAGCACGATGGCTCCGCTGTACAGTAACAGCTGGTGCATCGGGTACTGGCTTGCCGCCTCGGCCAGTATTGATCCGTAAATGCCTAGCCAGAACAGAATGGAGAGGGGATTGAACAGTGACATCAGGAACCCGGATAGAAAGGATTTGAACAGGGAGGCTTCGCTCCCTCTCATTTCTGCTACCGAAATTTCACCCGAACTCTTGATGCTCTCCACCCCTGTGTAGACAAGGACAAAGAATCCGAACAGCCACAGGAAAGCTTTGACAAACGGAGCATCCAGCAAATGAATCATGCCGAAATAGACAAGCAGCATGTAAATAATATCGGCGCTGACTGCACCAAGGCCAACCGCCCAGGCATGCAGAAATCCTCCGCGGAGCCCCTTGTCCAGCTGTGCTGCGTTAATGGGACCGATCGGCGCCGAAAGGGATAACCCCAGAAAGATATAACCTACGAAAATGTTAATATTGTCCTCCCCCTTTATACAGTTAGTTTATTCTGATAAAGGAGTTTGTAGGACAACCAAAATGAAAGGCCTGCGGAATCGCAGGCCTTAAAATTGTAAAATCAGTTATGCATATCCTGTAATCCCGGACTGTGTTCATTCGGCATAACGGGCATTTCGGGTACAGGGAAGCCAGGAGGAGGAGGAACAACCTCAAGGTTCCCTTTATTGCGGCTAGGAGAAGCACCCTGGAATATTTCTGCAATTCTTGTAGGGTCCAAACTGAAATTAAACTGTACGTTATGGTAGCCCATATCTACGAATTTGCGGCATTCCGGATATTTGTTAATATCATAATTCGGGACAGGAAATACATTTCCCCAATTTACCCCAAGGGTCTCCAGCGCTTTAGCGAATGCATTCTGATGGGCATTGTCGCGCACAATGAGGAAGCCCAGTGTTTCACGGAAGGTTTTGTTGGAGCTCATCTCGTAAATCCGAGTCTTCTGTAGCACACCTGTCGATTCAAGTACAACATTGTCCAAGAGGTCACTGACCAAATTGCCATGGCTATAGACATAATTTCCGAGCCACGGATTACCCATCGCATCCACAGGCAATGAGGCTTGTGCACCCATAATATAATGATGGGGATTCGCGTGTTTCGCAGCTACTTCCAGAGGGGCGCCATGGCCGCCTGCATTTCCGACCTGATCTTCACCGGAACCGTTTAACAGCTGGTTAATGGTATGCTGTACCAGATCAACGTGGGCGATCTCCTCCAGGAATACACCCCGCATTAAATCACGGAACTGGGTCTCTTTGCCGCGGAAATTACTGCTCTGGAAGAAATACTGCATCATGGTACGCATTTCTCCGTAATGGCCACCCAGAATTTCCTGCAATACTTTGGCCGCGGCCGGATCGGGCTTATCGACTACGATATCGTTAATTAAACCTTCTTTATAGAAATACAGATCAAAAACCTCCTTCTCAGGTATGTTTCCTTCTGCGGAATTTCAGCTATGCCTTAACCGTCTCTGGTCTTTTCACCTGAAGCGGTGGAGGAATCAGCCAGCCGTTCTTCTTGCTCAAATGGAGTATTTTCATACCGAGGGCTGCTTTGGTCAGGTGATATTTAGCGAATAATGCGCCGATATCCTCCCGGATAGATTGTCCCATTACCTGGCTGCAGGCTACCAGTCCGGTAGCAGTATCTGCAGCAAGCTTGGCGGAAATCTCCGGATCTGTGAATCTTGCTCCCACAGGGATATCCTCCAGCTTCGCTTCAGGGCGGTTAGGCATTACTGGTGCGGATGCAATACCCTGCTCTGCCAGCAGTGCATCACACTCGCTGATTTCCAGCTCTGCCTGATCGATTAGAGCGCCTAATATTTTTTTGAGATCATGGTCACCGGCATGATACATGTAAGCCCGGTAACAAGATAATGCGCCTTTGGCTACCATTGAAGCTGACCACACACTGAAGATCTCTCCATAATGCATTGGCTCTTCTTTGGGATTGCCGCCTAGAATTCCTGTCATAAGTAAGCTCCTTTATCGTTGAAATAGAAACAGGGTTAGCATTCCCAATAATCTGCAAAAATTACAGAAATATTACCCCTTTGAAATTCCGTTTACACTTCAATTATGATGGGGAGAATCATGGGACGGCGTTTCGTCTTCTCATAAAGAAATTTGCTTAATGTGACCTTTAGGGTCTGCTTAATAATATTCCACTGACCTAAGTCAGCCTCGCTCATCTTCTGAAGAGTTGCCTTGACCAACTGATTGATCTCATCCATCAGATTGTCTGAATTGCGGACATAAATGAATCCCCGCGAAATCGTATCCGGCTCGTTCAACAGCCGTCCATCCGATTGACTAAGGGTAATAACCGTGATCAGTACCCCGTCAGCAGACAATTGGCGCCGGTCCCGCAAGACTACATTGCCAATGTCGCCAATTCCAAGGCCATCCACAAAAATCTGCCCGGCAGTCACCCTTCCTGATTGGCGGACAACCCCTTCTGCCGACTCCACCAGCTCGCCATTTTTGAGCAGGAAGATATGATCCCCCTGTACCCCGACAGCTTCGGCCAATAAGCGGTGGTGATGCAGCATCCGGTATTCACCATGAATCGGAATGAAGTACTCCGGCTTCATTAAGGTCAGCATCAGCTTTAATTCCTCCTGGCTGCCGTGGCCGGACACGTGAAGCTCGCTGCGCGATCCATAAATCACCCGTGCGCCGAGGAGATACAGATTGTCTACAATCCTGGATACATTGCGTTCATTGCCCGGAATCGGATTGGCTGCAAGGAGTACGGTATCTCCGGCACCGATTTCCATCTGCCGGTTGCTTGAATTCGCCAAGCGGGATAATGCCGCCATAGGCTCGCCTTGACTTCCCGTACACAGGACAGCTATTTCATGCGGCGGCAGCTTGGCAGCCTCCGCAGGTTCGACCAGCATTCCCTCAGGAATGGTCAAGTAACCCAGCTCCCTCGACACAGCAACAACGTTCACCATACTCCGTCCAAGCAAGGCAAGCTTCCGCCCCGTGAGGATAGCGGCATCAACGATTTGCTGCAGCCTGTGTACATTGGAGGCGAAGGTGGAGACAAAGATTCTGCGCTCTGCTTTCTTGAAGGCCTCTTCCAAATGGGCGCCCACCAGCTGCTCGGATGGAGTAAATCCGGGGCGTTCAGCATTCGTGCTCTCCGAGAGCAGAAACCGGACACCTTTTTTGCCAATGTCCGCCATTTTATGTATATCCGGATATTGCTTGTTGACCGGGGTCATATCGAACTTGAAATCGCCCGTGTGGACAACAGTTCCTTCGGGAGTATCAAAGACAATACCCAGGCAGTCCGGAATACTGTGATTGGTATTAAAGAAGCTAGTGGTGATTTGGCCGAACGTGAGGATGGAGTCCGAATTGATGCAGTTTAGACTGGCTTGACGGAGAAGCCCGTGTTCTTTGAGTTTATTCTCGATTAATCCAAGGGTCAGGCGGGAGGCGTAGAGGGGAATGTTTAATTGTTTCAGCAGGTAAGGGATGCCTCCGATGTGGTCCTCATGTCCGTGAGTTACAACCAGTGCCCGTACCTTATCGATATTTTCTAATAAAAAAGAGACATCCGGAATAATTAAGTCGATCCCAAGCAGGCTCTCGTCAGGAAATTTGGACCCGCAATCAATAGCCACGATATCATCCCCATACTGCAGGAAATACATATTTTTTCCTATCTCGTGAACACCGCCTAGTGCAGCAATCCGTAGCCGTTCTTTTGACATTGTGAGCACCCCTTTCATAATAAATCATCTTTATTATGTTTGGGTGTGCAGGATATTATCCAGATTTCTAATCATATACTAGACGCATTAGCAGACCTCCGGTATATTCTGTGAAGGTCTGCGCATCCATATCCTATTTTTGCACAAACTGGTTTATAAGCTTCAGAATGACTTCACGCTTTACAGGCTTACTGACATACTCGTCCATCCCTGCAGCCAGGCACTTTTCCCGGTCCCCCTTCAGCGCATTGGCTGTAACCGCGATGATAGGCGGACTCTTCTC
The DNA here is from genome assembly GCF_000802655.2 of Paenibacillus sp. IHB B 3415. Taxonomy (NCBI): domain Bacteria; kingdom Bacillati; phylum Bacillota; class Bacilli; order Caryophanales; family Paenibacillaceae; genus Paenibacillus; species Paenibacillus sp. IHB B 3415. Next base: position 128,687 of record NZ_JUEI01000020.1, read on the forward strand.
CTTAAGCTCCTCTCTGATCCTCTTTACCGCCTCGAAGCCGTTCATAATCGGCATATGCAGATCCATTAATATGAGATCAAACGGCTCTTTGCAGGCTGCTTCAACTGCATCTATCCCGTTTGTTACGGTAGTAATCCTGTGACCTATTTTTTCAAGTGTCTTGGTCATCACCAGCTGGTTAATATAATTGTCTTCGGCAAGGAGGATGCTCACTTCGCGTGAGGCAGGGAGTTTGTTCATGGGAGTCTCTTGGCTGTAAATGCCTTCAGCTTTCTTGGGCTTGATAGTGAAGGTGAAGGAGGAGCCTCTTTTGCCGTCACTCTCTGCATAGATCTCGCCGCCCATCATGCCGATAATTCTGCGGCTGATAGCAAGGCCAAGGCCGGTGCCTTCATGTTGGCGTGACATAAAACTGTCAATCTGCGCGAAGGGCTCAAAGATCTCGTTAAGCCGGGAGGGATTAATTCCAATGCCTGTATCTGTCACCGTGAAGGCCAACATGAACGGAGCTTCCAGGACAAGCTTTACTTTTACCGATATACTGCCGCTCTGCGTGAATTTCACAGCATTGCCGAGCAGGTTCAGAAGTACCTGCTTTAAACGTTCGCTGTCGCCGTATATATGGTCGGGAACATCATGATTTATGGTGCTGGAGAGTTCAAGGTTCTTTTGGGCAGCACTCATGGAAATAACAGCAAAGCTGTCCTTGAGGCATTTGCGCAGATCAAATGTATGCTCCTGCAGTTCAGTCCGGCCTGCCTCGATTTTGGACAAATCAAGGATGTCATTGATAATATTGAGCAGAGTTTCTCCGCTTTTACGGATAATTTCCACATAGCTCTGCTGCTCTCCGGTAAGCTCCGTGGTGTCGAGCAGGATATCCGTCATGCCTACAACCCCGTTCATCGGAGTACGGATTTCATGGCTCATCATAGCCAGAAACTCGCTTTTCGCCCTGTTTGTGGATTCGGCGGCTTCCTTGGCAAGCAGCAGCTGTCTCTGCTCGGAAATGTCTTTGCATATAAGGTAGAATCCGATATTTTGATTATTCACGTAAATCGGTGCGATGCTGGTAAGCACTTCTACGACTTCTCCATTTTTGGTGTAAAGCGTGTTGATATGCTGATCAACCGATTCATCATATAGAGATCTGTCCAGAATGTTCTGGACACTCTCCTGCCCAATCAGAAGGGCCAGTTCCATCCCGATCAGATCAGACTCGATGGAGTAGCCGGTTATTTTTTCAGCCATACTGTTGGCGTTAATAATCCGGCCGTCCAGGCCAAAGGAAATGACGGAGTCATGGTTGTATTTTTTTAGCGATGTGTACCGCTCTACAGACTCCTGAAGGCGCTGCTCGGATTCCTTTTGCTTAGTGATGTCAACGATTTGACAAATGTAATACGATGGATGATCCGCCTCTCCGCTGAAAAACTTGAGAGTGAGCATTCCCCACATCTGATCCCTTTTTTTTGAAAGAAACCGCGTTTCAAGCTGTATATCCGTCCGGTCACCCATGAGCTCCCTGAGATCATATATATTTCCGAATTCATCATCGGGATTGAAAAGCTCTTGCAGCTTCATTCCGTCAAGCTCAGCCTTGGAATAGCCAAAGATCCGTTCCATGGCGGGGTTAACCGTCAATATCACACCTTCTGATCCAACAAGTGCGATTCCAAAGGAGGCATTATCTATGACCTGCTGGTTGAAACGTTCCTGATTCAGGTTTACGCGATGCATGGTGTCCTCCTTAAGTAAGTTTTTATGTCGTGAAAAATAGACCTTCCGCTTTGAAGGTCTCTTCGATACTTAAAATTTAATGAATATAACTTCGGATTAAATTTACCCCTTTGGTTTCTTATTGAATCAGAATTGTTGGCTTTGCCAAAAAGAGGGGATTAGATCAATTTCCGGTATTCTACCGGAGTCATACCGGAGAAGTTACGGAAGAGCTTAATGAAATAGCTGACATTGTCATAGCCTAACTGCTCTGCTATATCTACTATGGTGATGTTCGTCTGATTCAACAGCTCCTGCGCACGTTCCATTTTTAGTTTGGTCACGAACTCTATATAGGTGAGACCGGTCTCGATTTTGAATAACCTGCTGAAATGGGTAGGGTTCAGGCCAAGCCGCCGGGCCATCTCATCCATGCCTACCTTCTCCCCAATATGATTCATGACATAACGTTTGGCCTCGGCCACTTCCTTCCGGACATTTTGCTTCCACATGGACCTCAGCATCAAGATCTTGTCTTTCAGGAACTGTTCCAGCCACTCCATTAGCTGATCCAGGGTTTCAAGCTCCCGGATGGAGCGCTGATGCATTTCACTATTGAAATTGTTCACGAAATTTTGCATGACGGTATATTTTAATTCCAGCTCCATTACCATTTTGAGCAGCCAGCTTTTTACGCTTTCGACCGGGTATTTCTTGTCCCAGATATGCTTCTTGATCTCTGTAACTGCAGCAGTAACCCGCGCACCATCCTCATTCTGAATACAGTCTCTTAACTGCTGAAGAATTTCAGCGTAATGAACAAACAGGTCCTCATTGGTTGTCTGAATAGGTTCAAGCTTCATTATGGCTCCCTCAGCCGTATAAAAGCGCAGGGCCTGTGAATCCAGTAAGGCCTGAATCTGCTTCTTGATGTCGATCAGACTTGACGTTGCCTCGCCGTAAAAGAATGAAATCCCCATTCGGAGATGCAGCTTCGACATCTTCTGGACATGCCGGAATTTATCCCTGAATTCCTCATGAAGATTCCGGATCAGAAGGCGCGGAAAGGGGATGAAGAGGATGAACTGCCGTTCTGTTAAGGCGAACTGTATAATGCCATCGATCTCAAGAAATTCCTGCAGCACATTATCTATCACGAACTGCATGTTCACAATGCCTCCGAAACGCCGTTCCAGCTCATGGGAGCGTTCCGGGATAGCCAGGACCGGCAGGTAGGGCACTCCCTCTTGCAGGCGGATGCCCATAGCGGCGGCTTGTCCGAACCATTCAGCCTCATCCCAGACTGGCTGCTCGAGGAACATACGGATAAATCTTGTCCGGATTGCAGAGTGGTTCTGCGTGACCAGCTTCTGCATCTGGAGATAATTATTCTGGGAGATCATTTTAATCTCCAGCCGGGAAACCGCCTCAGTCAATACTGAAACGACCTGATCAATTTGCAGGCTTTCTTTCAATATATATTCGGCAACATTCAATTTCACCGCCTTTTGGGCATATTCGAATTCCCCGTGGCAGGACAAGATAATCGCCTGGAGCTGGGGATTCACCTCCCGGACCTTCCGGATTAATTCCAGCCCGTCCATCGCCGGCATGCCGATATCTGTGAGCAGAATATCAGGCTGATGCAGCTGGCAGGCTTCCCAGGCCTGTTTGCCGTCAGAGCAAGAAGCCGACAACTCAAGGCCTAAGGTATCCCAGGGAATACTGGCGCTCAGATATTCCAGTACAGGATAGTGATCATCGGCTAATACTACTTTATATACCACGTTAGTCCACTCCTATCCGCTTCACAGGCAGTACTAATTGTACGATTGTACGGTGTCCGTGAATGCTCTCAATATTCATGTCGAAGCTGTCCCCGTAAATGAGCTTTAACCGCTGATAGACATTAATTAGTCCGATCCCGTGAGAGGGCGGAGGTTCAGGGGACACGGCAACATTCACCGGATCTGTCTTCACTTCCTGCTGTTTAATATGCTGCAATAACGCAGTCAGTGTAGGTTCATCCATTCCCGTTCCGTTATCCTCGACGCTTATGTTAAGCATGGATTTGATTTTTGTGATGGAAATTATTATCCTGCCCCCGCCTTGTACGAATCCATGCTTATAAGCATTCTCAATAACCGGCTGCAGAATAAACCGCGGAACGGTCTCCAGCAGCAAATCTTTATTCACATGGACTTCAGAGCTGGTGGGATATCTCATCGTAAACCGCATGAGCTCCATATATTGCTTGGCGGATTCAAGCTCATAAGCAACCGAGACCCATTCATCCTGACTTGAAAAGCTGGCCCGCAGCATAGAGGATAAGGAGCCGACGATAAACGCATTCTCCTCGTCCTGTTTCATCAGCAGCTTTAGCCGGATGGAGCTTAGCACGTTAAACAGGAAATGAGGATTAATCTGAGCCTGCAGCATCGCAATTTCTGCCTGGCGTTTCAACTCCTGCTCGGCTTCCACCTGTTGAAGCATGAGCTGGACACGGTCCAGCATTTTATCAAAAGAGAGGCCCAGGCTGCCGATTTCGTCCGTTCCCCTGATGTTGGAGCGGACCATCATATCCCCGGACTCCACTCTGCGGGCAACCTTCCCCAGGACAAGCACAGGCTTCGTGAATCTCCGCAGCAGATAAGTTAATGCGAACAGAAAGCTGACCGCAAAAATAGCTTGAATGAACAAGCCAGTCCGGTTGATCCCGTTCAATCTTTCCGTCAGCTGTTCATAGGGGGCTACACTGACTAACCGCCATTTGGCATATTTAAGCGGCAGCGAGAGGAGGATCTGATTCTCGTTCTTAAATTCTACGATATCCGGGAACGCCAGCTCATCGATTGGCAACAGGGTATTGAAATCAGACCCTATCAGGGCCTGGTTCCGGTTGGACAGAATCGTCTCCTTGTCATTCAGCAGATAAACATCTTCCTCTAATGAAGCAAACCGCTCACGAATGGAGGCTTCACTGCGGCTGACAATAAGGTAGGCATAGGGCGGAGCGGCAATCCCCTCTCTTAATGCCCGGGCTGTCATGAATATAAACGGCTTCTCAGGCTCAAGGGAGGTCAGATAATTGGCTTCTGCCCCCATGAATAAAGTGTCATACGGTGTGAGCTTCTCCAGAGTTGGGAACCAGCCCTGTTCAATAAATTGACGCGGATCATAGTCGTAAAAGGAATAATCGGAATAGGCATGTCCTTCCTTGTCCAGAAGCGTGATGCGTAAGTCCAGGGTATCGCCAGCCACCTGCTCCAGCCGGCTCGTCAAGGTTCTTGCGGCGACCGGATTGGTCTTGGCATCCTCCAGCAGGGTCTTAATCTCCGGATCAAAGTGGACGAAATTCGAGACCGATACCATCTCTTCGAAGATCACATCGATCTGTGACTGCACAATCGTTAAGGATTGCGTAGCTTTTTCCAGAGAATGCTCCCGGATAATAAGCTTGGAATAAACCATCGTTATATACAGCATCCCGATCGCTGGTATAACCAGGCAGGCGATAGAGGTCAGGATAAGCTTTTGCCGGAAGGATAATTGACTTAGTCTATAGTTCTTCTTCATTCATTTCCCCCTCCAGTAACAGAACTTCACTAGATCATGGTACTTTATTATGCCGTTAACCTCATCCAATAATTTTTTCATTTCAGAAAAAATAATGCTATACAAACTTTTCGCTATAGATAAATTCGTTGCATGTGCAATAAAACGGGCGATTTTATAATGAAGATACAACAATAAAACGAGGTGGAAAACGTGGAGGTTATACCTAAAGAGGGGACGATGAAGCGGTTCGGGAAGCCGGGGGCAGGCAGAATGCGCAAGCAGGCTTTGTATGACAATATTGCCGGGTATTTATTCATTTCACCCATGCTCATTCTGACCACAACCCTGGTGATCATTCCCATTCTCTTGTCCGGTGTGATTAGCTTCTCGGATTGGAATTTTGTGTCCGGGCTGGAGGGGTTTCATTTTGTCGGGCTGGACAACTACACCAGGCTGGTGCAGGATGAATCCTTTCACCGTTCGCTGATTAACAACCTTATTATGATGGCCGTGGTCCCGGTAGCGATGTTTCTGGCTTTGGTGCTGGCAGCATTAATTAACAAAGCAACGTATTTCAAAACATTTTTCAAAGTGATTTATTTCATGCCCTTCATTTCGAGCTTTGTTGCCATAGCTCTATTATGGAGAGTGTTGTACCATCCCAACAATGGCCCGATCAATGGATTTCTTAGATCCATCGGTGTGGACAATCCTCCCCTGTGGTTAGCAGACCCCAAGTTTGCGCTGATCTCGGTCATGATTATTATGGTGTGGACTTCGCTAGGCTTCAACATGGTGATTTATCTGGCCGGGTTGCAGAATATTTCACGGGATTTGTATGAAGCCGCTGATGTGGACGGTGCTTCACCGCTGAGACAATTCTTCAGAATTACATTACCTTTACTATCTCCAACCTCATTCTTCCTGTTAATTACGGGGATTGTCGGATCCTTCAAGGTGTTTGATCTGATTATGGTGTTGACGGGCGGTGGTCCGGCAGGTTCAACCTCAGTAATTGTATTTTATCTGTACGAGGTTGCATTCATTAACCTGGAGTCGGGGTATGCATCCGCGATGGGGATTATTCTGCTGATGCTCATCCTGCTGGTGACCCTGATTCAATGGGTCGGACAAAAGAAATGGGTCAACTACTAGGAGGTTTAAACATGCGATCGATCAAGCTTAGCCGCGTTATTGTGACATTGTGTATGGGAGTTGCAGGGATACTGTTTATTATGCCTTTCTTATGGATGCTCTCTGCATCCTTTAAGCCGGAGCTTGATGTCATGAAGTATCCGATTCAGTGGATTCCGGCGAAATGGAATATGGTGGAGAACTACAGGCAGGTATGGGCTGGAGCCGTACCGTTCTCCCTTTATTACTGGAATAGTGCGAAGGTAACGTTGATGTCGACAGCGCTGTCCTTGATTATTTCCGCCATGGCAGCCTATGGATTCTCGAAGGTTATTTTTAAAGGACGGGATATGTTATTCCTGCTTGTCTTAGCCACCTTTATGATTCCAACCCAAGCCATTCTCGTTCCGCAATTTATTATGTACCGCTGGCTTGGACTGTTTGACAGTCATATCGGACTTGTGCTGCTTGCCGCTTCAGGTGTGCTGGGAACCTTTTTGCTGAGACAATTTTTCCTCGGCATTCATGATGAGATTATTGAGTCCGCCCGGATTGATGCTGCAGGCCACTGGACGATCTTTAGCCGGATCGCCTTGCCGCTTGTGCAGCCGGCCCTGGCAACCTATATGATTCTCCGCTTCATCTGGACCTGGAATGACTATCAGAATCCGCTGATCTTTCTTCGTTCTGATTCTTTATTTACCTTACAGCTGGGTATCCGGAAATTCGCTGATTTCAGCGGTGAGTTCTACTCCTTAATGATGGCAGGTGCGGTTTCAGCCATTCTACCTCTATTAATCATCTTCATGATTGGGCAGAAGCAGGTGATTGAGGGAGTTGCTATGGGAAGTGTCAAAGGCTAGACTAATTACACTATAGGGGGTCTATACAATGTTCAAAGCCAACAAGAAATTATTCATCCTGGTACCGCTGTTATCCTTGCTGATTTCGGGGTGCGGCGGTGCCAAATCGGAAGAAGGGGCTGCCCCGGGTACCGCAGAAGGGACGAATGAACCTGTAACGATTAAGCTGAGCAACTGGTATGCCAAAAAAATGGATAACTGGGATGTAGTGATTGCAGAGTTCGAAAAGTCGCATCCCAATATCAAGATGGAGTTTGCTTCCGCAGAAGATAACAACTCCAACGAATTCTACAAGAAGCTCGATCTGGCTGTTGCCGGCGGCGATGATCTGGATATTATCATGTTCAGCAATATGACGTATCTGTCCCAACGGGCCGGACTGGGGATGATCGAGCCGCTGGATGAATACTTGGCCGCAGACGGAATTAATTACACGGATGAATATACGTCCGACACCAGAATTGACGGTAAGGTCTACGGATTACCCGGCAAGTCCTCCCAGGGTCTCGTTATTATCAATGAGAATCATCTGAAAGAAGCGGGACTCGAGCTGCCCAAGGACTGGACCTGGGATCAGTATATGGAATACGCGAAGGCTATGACCAAAAAAGAAGGCGATAAAACCCGGTACGGAACCTATTTCCACAGCTGGATTCAATATGGATACCTGGTGCAGAACTTCGGCCAATCGGTGAATGCTAATCTGACCACCGATGACGGCAAGAAAGCCAATATTGATAATCCATTCATGCGTAAGTCGCTGGAGCTGCGTCTTCAGGGAGAGGCGGAAGGCTCCGCCACACCGTATTCCGAGGTGGTCAGCCAGAAGCTGAATTACAGACCGCAATATTTCAACCAGGATACAAGTATGCTTGTCACAGGCTCCTTCCTGATCCCGGAAACCGGGGGAACCGAGACCATTCCGGCCAGCTTCAAGACGGTGTTCGCCCCGACTCCCAAGCTGAAGGCCGAAGATCCGATTGCTGCGAATGTCAGCGGGGATGTACTGAGCCTATACAGCAAATCCAAACATAAAGACGAAGCATACACCTTCATCCGCTGGTTCTCCACCGAAGGCATTGTGCTGCAAGGGAAGAATATCCCATCCTGGAAAAAAGCCGATCTGAACGATGTGGTTGACCGGATCATCGCCGGTAGCAAGAATCCGGACATGATAGATAAAGCGTCTCTGCTCTATGTGCTGGAGAATACCAAATCAACTACTGCAGCCACGGCAGTCCCTTATCACGCTGAGCTTGAGAAAGTGCTCCTGGAGGAGTTTGATAAAATGATGCTCTCGGGTCAAAGCATTGATGCGACGATCCAGAATGCCCAAACCAAGATCCAGAAGATCATCGATTCCAAATCCTGAATGAAAACGGAGATTAGATAGGAGGGCTGCCCGTGCTTTATCCAATAATGACGGAAACCCGCGGTCTGTATGATCTGGCCGGGGTATGGAATTTCAAGCTGGATCACGGCTTGGGATTCGAAGAGAACTGGTATGCATCCAGGCTGACAGATACGATCCCTATGGCGGTTCCCTCTGCCTATAATGATCTGGGTGTGAATCCGCAGATCCGCAATCATGTCGGCTGGGTATGGTACGAGCGCGAGCTAACCCTGCCAGCGAACATCATGAAGGAGCGTCTAGTCCTCAGATTCGGCTCGGCTACACATAAGGCCAAGGTATTCATCAATGGAAGCTTTGTGATGGAGCATTCCGGCGGATTTCTGCCCTTCGAGGGCGTGATTAATGAGTATATCCGGACTGGATCGAACCGGCTGACGGTTGCCGTCAATAATGTTGTGGATTACACGACATTGCCTGTAGGTCTATACACAGAGACTGAAGAACCCGGCGGGAAGACCAGGCTGAAGAATCAGCCGAACTTCGATTTCTTCAACTTTGCAGGACTGCAGCGGCCGGTGAGGATCTACTCTACGCCTCAAACCTTCGTGCAGGATATTACTGTCGTAACCGATTATCACGGCGGTAACGGGATTGTCCATTACAGCGTGGATGTCAGCGGAGAAGCAGATATCCGGGTCACTGTTCTGGATGAAGAGGGGAACGCAGTCTCCTCGGGGACCGGAAGTTCCGGCCGGCTGGATATTCCCGGCGTTACCCTATGGCAGCCGTTGAATGCCTACCTGTATACCCTGAAGATTGAACTGCTGGAAGCGGAGCAGGTGCTGGATGTCTACGGGCTGCCGTTTGGCGTGCGGACAGTCGAAGTGCGGGAGGGGCAGTTCCTGATCAACAACCAGCCCTTTTACTTCAAGGGCTACGGCAGACATGAGGATACCCCTTTTCATGGCCGGGGCTTAGATGAAGCAGCGAATATTATGGACTTCAACCTGATGAAATGGACGGGAGCCAACTCCTTCCGTACCGCGCATTATCCTTATGCCGAAGAAGTGATGCGGCTTGCCGACCGTGAAGGCTTCGTTGTCATTGATGAGACGCCGGCGGTAGGTCTGGATCTTAATTTCCTGGTGATGTTATCCGGGGGATCGAAGAAAGAGACATGGAAGGAAGTCCAAACCTTTGAGCATCACCAGCAGGTCATCCGGGAGCTGATTAACCGGGATAAGAACCATGCCTGTGTAGTGATGTGGAATGTGGCTAATGAACCGGCATCCTATGAAGAGGGGGCATACGAGTACTTCAAGCCGCTGATCGAGCAGATGCGGGATGAAGATCCGCAGCACCGCCCGGTTACCCTGGTGACACATATAGAGGCTTCGCCCTTAAACGATAAGATATCCGAACTTATTGATGTGCTCGCCTTCAACCGTTACTATGGCTGGTATGTGGACGGAGGTGATCTCGAATCAGCCAAAGGCAAGCTCCGGCTTGAACTGGAGGCCTGGACCAAACGTTGTCCGGGTAAACCGATGATGATGACTGAATACGGAACAGATACCGTAGCCGGACTGCATGATGTGGAGCCGATCATGTTCACGGAAGAATATCAGGTGGAGTTCTACAGGGCCAATCACGAGATCTTCGACGAATTTGAAGATTTCGTCGGCGAACAGGTCTGGAATTTCGCAGACTTTGCCACGGGCCAGGGAATTATCCGGGTACAAGGCAACAAGAAGGGGATTTTCACCCGGGAACGCAAGCCCAAAGCGGCAGCGCATGAGCTGCGCAAGAGATGGACGGCTATCCCGGATTTCGGGTATAAGCCGAAATAATGGAAGCTTGATACACACAGCATTAGGCCCGGGCTTTTTGGGTATATTCTGAGACTTACCCCTTCACCGCACCAATCATTACACCCTTCTCGAAATACTTCTGGACGAAGGGATACACACACAGGATTGGCACCGTTGCCACGATAATGGTGGCGTATTTAATCGTTTCTCCGATCATGAACTGGTCTGCCGAGCTTGCTCCTGCCGACATGCTGTCTGTCGAATTGGCAATCAGGATCTCCCGGAGTATCAGCTGCAGCGGGAACAGGTCTCTGTCCCTCAGAAAGATGGATGCATAGAACCACGCATTCCATTTCTCGACGGCATAATAGAGCACCATTACGGCTATAACCGGCTTGGACAAAGGCAATACGATCCGGAACAGGATCGTCAAATGGTTAGCGCCGTCGATCTTGGCCGATTCCTCCAGGCTCTCGGGAATCGCCGAGAATGCGGTGCGCATGATAATCAGGTTAAAGGTGCTGACAGCGAACGGTATGATGGTTGCCCAGATGGAATCAATCAATCCGACGCCCTTTACGATCAGGTACATCGGAATCAGGCCGCCGTGGAAGAACATTGTGAATACGATCAGCAGGGTGAAGGCGCTGTTCCACATTACATTTCTTCTGGACAGCACATAGGCTGCTATTGCGGTCAGCAGCATGTTAAGGGTGACACCGAAGACCAGAATGAACAGTGTATTGCCGTAACCCTTGATAATGCCGGGATTGCTAAACACGCTCTTGTAAGCTTCGAGACTGAAGCCCAGCGGCTTCCACAAGAATCCCTTGTTCGCAACCAGCTCCGCGGAATCGCTGAAGGAGGCGAACAGTACATATAGAAGCGGATATAACGTTACGATAACAAGTAGAATCAGCACGGTGTTAATGGTGTAATCAAAGATTTTATTTCTCAGGCCGGTGTCGGCATGCATAACGTTTCCTCCTACCAAAGGCTGGTTTTATTAACTCTGCGGCTGATATAATTGGCCGAGATCAATAGAATGAGATTCACAACCGAGTTAAACAAGCCGACTGCTGAACTATAGCTCCAGCCGAATTCCAGCAAGCCTTTTCTGTACACAAAGGAAGAAATGACGTCAGCTGTTTCATAGGTTACAGGATTGTAGAGCAGAATGATTTTCTCGAAGCCGACATTCAGCATATTGCCCATCCGCAGGATGAACATGATGGTGATCGTAGGCAGAATTCCCGGCAGGGTAATGTGCAGCATCTGCTTCAGACGGCTGGCACCGTCAATCCGGGCGGCTTCATACTGCTCCTGGTCAATACCGGCCAAGGCGGCAATGTAAATAATCGATTCCCAGCCGATCTTTTGCCAGATTTCGGACAGGATATATACCGGGCGGAACAGGCCGGGCTTCTGCAGCATAGCGGTTCCGTCATACCCGAGCCAGGAGAATAGTGTATTAATGACCCCGTTGCTGTTGGTGAAGTCGGTAATAATCCCGCAAATGACGACGAGTGAAATGAAGTAGGGCATATACGAGAAGGTCTGGACTATCCGTTTGAAGCTCTGATTTCTCACTTCATTGATCAGCAGAGCCAGAATGATCGGGGCCGGAAACATGAACAGAATCGAATACACACTGATGATAACGGTATTACTCAGAATCCGCCAGAAGTAATAGCTGGAGAAGAAATCCCTGAAGTGCTGGATTCCTACCCAGTCACTGCCTATAATCCCTTTCATCGGTGAGAAATCCTTGAAGGCAATAATCGCGCCATACATTGGTGCATAATGGAATACGACATAGTAGAGGATGACCGGAATCATCATGATATACAGCAATCTGTTCAGCTTGAAATCCCTGAGGAAACGGTGCTTAAAGCTGTTGTTAACAGAAGTTTGAACTCCGGTCATAGGAGCTAATTTGGACATGGTTTCTCTATTCCTCCTTACGGGAGCAGCTCTTCAGCCGATCAACGATCTGCTCCCGGCTTGACTGTAATTTAGCGCTTCAAGTACCGCTCCAGTGCGGCCTGTTTAATCTCAATGGCACGCGAGAGCTTGACGGAATTCAGCTTCTCCAGATACTTGTCATAGGCCTCAATCGGCTCAGTTCCAAGGATAATCTTCAGTGTCATTTCATCGACCAGCGTGTTCACATCCGCCATGATGTTGGCATATTCAGCGCTTTCCTCCGGAGTTGGAGTTACCAGCGGAATCTGGTATTTGGCCATGTCCGTCTTCTGCCAGATAGGTATCGCGGCCTGCTGCTCCGGCAGGTTCAAGTATTGTTCGGAGACCCGTTTATCGGAGACAAAGGGACCCATCGTATTGCCCCGGATGTATAGAGACATGGCTTGTGCAGGGGCCAGCTTGTCGGGATTGCTCATCAGCAGATCCGTGAATTTCGGATAACCGTCTTCCATGGTGTAGCTGACACCCTCTGTTCCGAAGTTAAACAGCTTATTGCCTTCTTCGCTGTAGCCATAATCAAGCAGCTTGACCGCCAGCTCCGCATTCTTGGACGTCGCCGAGATCGCTACCATCCCGCCGGTGGAGAAGGCATAATCCCGTTGGCCGAACTTTGGTGTAGTGCCCTTCTCCAGCACCGGATAAGGGGCCGCGACAATGGAAGCCTGCGGATCGGCTCCCTTAAGGATCGGCTGCCATTTCCCGATACCGCCGCCAGCATTGGCCCAGGTTGCCCCGGTCTGGCCCGAAGTTATATTGGCATCCATCACCTTGGAATCGACGGTGGCCACATCTTTATCCAGCAGTCCGTCCGCATACCATCCCCGGAATAAGCTCAGGAAGTCTTTATAACCAGGTTCTGCCGGACCGAATTTAACCTTCCCGTCCTCCAGATAGAAGTCGCGGGTAACGCCAAATGCCCCGATGAAAGCGCCATTGCCCAGTTCATTGAACACACGCGGTTTAGCAACGAAGGAGATCGGTGCAGCGGCCCCTTTGTTCTCTTTAAACGCTTTCAAAGCAGTGGTCCATTCATCGATGGTTTCGGGTACGGGCAGACCCAGCTCATCCAGCCAATCCTTGCGGATCACCGGCCCCTGGAAGGTAAGCAGTGATTCATCCCCGCGGATGAAAGGAAACGAGTAATAGCTTCCCTTGTCTGTCTTGACCATTTTCTCAACCTCGGGATGTTCCTGGAGATATTTCTTGTAGTTCGGGGCATATTTGTCGATCAGGTCATTCAGCTCCATGATGTAGCCGTCCTTGATTGCTTTTTCCGGACCGCCCGGGAAGTTGAAGAAGTTGTACTCCAGCATATCAGGCAATTCACCGGAGGCGAGCATTACGTTGAAGGATTCGTCGATCTGGTTAGCCGGAGGGGCGGTGAAATCTACTGTAACCCCAGTACGTTTCTGCCACTCCTGATAAAAGGGAACCTCCGCATGCGCTGATTTTACTCCCGTCAGATTATTAGGTAATGCTCCCCAATAAGTGAGTGCAGTGTCCGTTTGCATCGGGTATACCGCTGCTGATTCTGATGATGTGTCTGAGCCGGAAGGGGAATTCTTCCCTGCCTTGTTCTCCGAGCATCCTGCCAGTGTGCTGCCTGCCAGCAGAGATGCCATGAGCAAAAACATTATTTTTCTGCTTGTTCTCCTCATTCCTGTTAACCTCCTCAAATGATTCCATTAGTAGTTGTAAGAACCTGCTGTGCTGCCGGGGTTCATGCCATAACTATACGGTCGGCCCCGGTTAGCTGTATATGTGCAGTACATCCAATGCGGTTGAAAAAGCTGCTGCGGGTATCGGCAAAATGCACAAAACGATAGGCGATTGCTCTGCGGGAGCGGCTTAAGCCCTTGCTGACCGCAAAAAAACCCGACCGCCACGGTGGGGTGACGGGCAGGGCATTGTTAATCTTCGATGGTTTCTTTGTATTTGCCGGGTGTAATTCCTTCGATCTTCTTGAAGGTGCGGATAAAGGTACCCACATCATTAAAGCCTGACTTCTCCGCCGCTTCGTTGACCGTCAGCCGCTTCTCCTGAATTAATTGCTTGGACCAGTCAATCCGCCGCTTGTTGATCGTATCCAGAAGCCCTTCCCCCGATTGCTCCTTGAACAGCTTCGACAGATAAGTAGGCTTCATATCAAAATGCTGCCCCAGCAGGGAGACGTTCAAGCCCGGATCAGTGAAATGTTCGTCTATAAATGCAGATACCCCGCTGATTAAATCATTCAAGGCGCGGTGACGGTTCTCCTGAACATTCTGCAGCCGTCTGGCCCCGGCATATTCACAGGCTTCCTTAAGCATGGACTTCAGCTGCTCCTGCATTTCAGCTAACGTCTCTGCAGAAGAGAGCCTGTCAATGCGCTTCGGATTCTGCAGCAGGATATTATCCTGCGCGGGTCCGAGTTCACCGATGCTCTTGATCAAAGTCCCCACCAGGTCGAGCATAAGACAGCGGGCTAAAGGCACCTTCACCGGGTGCTTCGACAGGTTCATCTGCAGAATATCGTCCAAGGCGGTTACGGCCGACTGGAAATCGCCCACTTTGACATAATTGATTAACTGCTGCTCCAGCTGAAGGGGATAGAAGTAACCGGAATCCGTATCGGGACGGATGTTGTTCCGCTCAATCTCTTCATAGGACAGAATCTCCTGTTTGCCCATCACCAGCTTATATTCCATGGCATCCAATGCCTCCTGATAAGCCTGATGAATCTGATCAATGCCGTGATGAACCCGGCTGACCGACACCGTAAGGTAGATATTGTACGTCTGTGCAAGAAACTCTTGAGCGGAACGGGCCACATGCAGCAGATCGCTATTGTGCTCATCCGGTGAGACAGGAGACAGGCTGACCAGACAAGGCATGGCATCATCCGTTTCGGCCATATAGCCCCTGTGCTTAACGTTGACAAGCTCTTCAATTACATTATTCACAATGAAATGCAGCAGCTGCAGCTTCTGGGCGGCGGTTTTGCCCTGGACACGCTCCAGGAAGACATCGAGATCCTCCAGGTAGAATAGAAGAATGGCACAATCCCCGGAGAGGAGCTGAATATCGAAGGCCGTTAAGGCTTCGGCCAAAGGAAGCTCATCGTCCTGCCTGCCTTTAAGCAGCCGCAGGATGTAATTGGATCGTAGCGAATAATTCTGCCGCTTCATCTCCAGCAGCATATGGTCCAGTTCACTCAGCGTACTGTCCACAGCCTGCTGGATAAACAGGAATTCATTGGAGCCTTTCTCCCGGATGGCTGTCTTGCTGCTGAAGGCACGTACTATCTGCTGGATCGGGTTATAGTTTTTCCGCAGGAAAATATAAGTCAAGCCCGCGCCTCCCAGCAGACTGGCCATGATACTCAGCAGCGTCAGTCTGCGGACCAGCTCCGCTTTTTGCCAATAGACCTCACTCGGAATCATGGAAATGTAGCGGAGGTTAGATTCGGCCGACTGGATCGAGAAGACTTCATACCGCTCGCCGCCGAATTCCCAGATGAACATTCCGCTGTCGCCGGTCAGCTTGCCGAAGGGCAATTGTGCCGGAAGATCTGTATTGGAGCTGGATACCAGCACCTGGTTGTCGGAGTCTGTGATGAGCACATGCCCTTTGCTGAACGCTTCAATATTCATGAGGGAGGATAATATTTTGTTGTTGTCGATCATGATCACATTGGCTCCGGACGGCTTGCCGTCCTCATAGTCATAGGTGCTGACATATGCGAGCGCTTTCACGGAAACGCCGTTCTCGGTTGTACGAGTCAGCGGTACATAGCCCTTGAATTTGTTCTGGCGGAGGATATCTAACCATGCTTCATAGCTTAAGGTGCCAGAGGCGTTATGCTCGGCATAGGCGAATCTCGTATTCCGGTAAACGCCGGGGAGCAGAATCGTATCCCGTGAGGCCAGATAGATATAGAACAGGTCGGTTTCGGCATAAGCCGATTGATATAAGGACATATCCTTGGTCGCGTCGTACAGATCATACATATAATCTTCCGGAAAAATGGAGTACTTGTGCTGATCGACCAGTTCCCTGAATTTCGTGTTCCAATTCAGCTCGAAATTGAGCCGATTGACCGCTTCCAGCTGCTTATCCATATTCTCTCGCAGCTGCTTAAGCAAGGAATTGTTCGCCAGATGAATCTCGTCAGCGAGCATCTTGCTGGACTGAAAGTAAACGATGGAACTCAGAATGACCGGAAGCAGCAGAACGGCCATATAAGATAAGGTCCAGGTCAGCAATACACTCTGGCTGCCCAGCCATTTGCTTCTTCTTTTCTTCATCCGCATTCTCCTGTCCGGGCTGCAAATCGATAGCTTCGTATATTGTACATGCATCCCAGGATTAGCACAATTGTCATTACAGGGAAATAACGGTAAGCTCCTGCTGCTCATAACCTAACAGCACATCTGGCGCAGTCAGGGCCTCGGTGTGTGTGCACCTATGAAATACAGGTCGGCCCGGATATGATCCAGTGCATTTGACTTCTGTATGTGGATGGAAGGAGAGGGCTAAAGCGCCCGGAGGGCTGTTTGTAATCACCGTGACCTTCAGGTCAAAGGGCAGGTTCTGCGCGAACTTCAGATTCGTGGTTCCGCCGTCAATAATAATGACCTGGCCGCAGCGGACCAGACGCGCGGCGGTGCAGGCAATAGCTGTCTTCGCTTCCGGTGCCTGGTCAAATTTCTCCCGAGCTTCTCCGAAGCAGAGCCTTTGACTAAGGCTCCCCATGCACGCTATGCAGTACCCCATCATATCCAGCTCCCGGAAATCACGTCTGATCGTATCTTCGGAGACATTCAGGCGGCTGCTTAATTCGGTGGCGATCAGCTTACCTTCCTCAATTAGCAGATCGAGAATGAACTGCTGCCGTTCTTCTTTTAACAGTAGGATTGATCCCTTCGGAGTAGATAAATGGAAGCGTCTGCTCCCTCTGTGCTGCTTTTAACGGACACAGGCGCTCTTATTTCTGCTGAAAATCATTTTTTTGCAGGCTAACGGACCTGAGAGCCCTTATATTGGGGTTTACGCACTGATCTTAGCTGATGAAGAGGCAATATGCTGTTAGTATTATTCGTGGACACCGGTTAAGAGACTAGAGATAATAA
>NZ_JUEI01000021.1:0-71705 GCF_000802655.2 Paenibacillus sp. IHB B 3415
GGGGGAAAGCTTCCTGCTCTATGGTCCATCCTATAGGTTATTGGTTGTTGGTGATTGTGCAGTGAATCTTCGTTGCAAGAGGTCCCGCCGGAATCAAGAGTACTGCCTGAAATGTTCGCCCAGCTGCTTCTTCAGCTCTCCGAAGATCAGCAGCTCGCGCTGAAATTTGGACCGTTCATCCTCCGGACTCATTACGGTGCTGCCGGTGAAGCCGCTGACCGTCACGTCCTTGAAAGCATCATGCAGATTGTTATCGAACCAATCGGTGGCGGTGTCCGCGTCATTCGTCAAAATACGGACAATTTCGTACCCCTCCTCACGCCGGTCCTCAACAATATACACCAAAAGTGCGGAATCGCCCACAGCTCCAGGCAATACGCCAACCTCTGCACAAGGTGCTCCGTCATACTCGGTCATTCTGCGGATTTTGGCGTCTTTAATGTAATACACTTGTCATCCATCCCTCCTGGCAAATTTCCCTCTCCCCTAGTGTTCGGATAAGGACATACATTTTATCCCTTCCTTCGGCATATATCTGTATTACTTGGCAAAAAAGAAAGGACAGACAACAATCGCACAAAAGAGAGGATGAACCAACATGTGCGGAATAACCGGATTTGTCCAGTGGCGCGGTGATCTTACAGGGCACTCGCAACTGCTTGTCAGAATGACTGAAACTTTAGCGAACCGCGGACCGGATGCAGCCGGAACCTGGATTTCAGGACCCATTGCCTTCGGACACCGCAGACTCAGCGTCATTGATCCCGAGAACGGCGCACAGCCGATGATTGCCCGCCATGACGATAAGGTGTATGCAATTGTGTATAACGGCGAGCTATATAATGCCCCTGAGCTCAAAAAAGAGCTGAAGCAGCGCGGCCATCATTTCCTCACAGAATGCGATACCGAGGTACTCCTGCATGCCTATATCGAATGGGGACCGGACTGCACGGAGAAGCTGAATGGCATCTTCGCTTTTGCCGTCTGGGACAGCTTGCGCGATCAGGTCTTTCTGGCGCGCGACCGTCTGGGCGTGAAGCCTTTGTTCTACAGCCAAGTGGACGATGTCTTCGTATTCGGGTCCGAGCCGAAGGCGCTGCTGCAGCATCCCAAAGTCCAGCCGAAGGTTGGACCGGAAGGCCTTGCCGAAATCTTCATTATCGGTCCGGCCCGGACACCGGGACATGGTGTATACAAAGATATATTCGAGCTTCGTCCAGGTCATGCCATGATTTACAGCCGCAGCGGTATCCGCACCTACGCGTATTGGAAGCTGGAGAGCGACCAGCACACGGATAACGTGGATGAAACGGCAGCCCGGGTACGGGAATTACTCCAGGATACGCTGGAGCGCCAGCTTGTTTCCGATGTTCCGGTCTGTTCTCTGCTCTCCGGCGGACTCGACTCCAGCGCCTTAACTGCGCTTGCCGTAGATTATTACAACCGGACCGGCCAAGGCCGGGTAGATACCTTCTCGGTGGATTATGTAGACAACGACAAGCATTTCAAAAGCCATACCTTCCAGCCCGGAGCCGACGGCCCCTGGATTCAGCGGATGATCGATGAACTGAATACGAACCATCACTTTATTGCTTTTGATACACCTGAACTGGTAACGGCGCTCGACAACGCCCTCTACTCCCGCGATTTACCGGGGATGACCGATGTGGATTCATCACTTTATTTATTCTGCCAGGAGATTAAAAAGAAGGCGACTGTCGCTATCTCCGGCGAAGCTGCGGATGAAATTTTCGGCGGCTACCCCTGGTTCCACCGTGAGGAGATGCTCACTTCCGGCACCTTCCCCTGGTCGGTAGCACCCAAAATGCGCGCCAGTCTATTGTCGCCTGAAATTAATGAGTGGATACGTCCGCTGGAATATTTGGGTGACCGGTACAGCGACGCTGTGGCCGAGGTGCCGAAGCTTGACGGCGAGACCGGCAAACAGGCGCAGATGCGCGTGATGTCCTATCTCAACATTACCCGCTTCATGCCTACGCTGCTGGACCGCAAGGACCGGATGAGTATGGGCGTGGGCCTGGAGGTCCGTGTTCCTTATTGTGATCACCGCCTGGTGCAGTATGTATTCAATATTCCCTGGGAGATCAAAACCGTAGGCAACCGTGAAAAAGGCATTCTGCGCAAAGCACTCGAAGGTGTACTGCCGGACGATGTGCTCTACCGCAAAAAAAGCCCGTACCCTAAAACGCATAATCCTGCCTATCTGAACAAGGTGCGCTCTCAGGTACTCGGCATCCTGAATGATCCTTCTTCGCCTATCCTTCCGCTGATTGATCCGGCCAAAATCCGGGAAATCGCCGCATCACCGGAATCCTCCAGCAATCTGCCGTGGTTTGGCCAGCTGATGTCCGGCCCGCAATTATTCGCTTATCTGGCCCAGGTGGATCTGTGGCTGCGGAAATACAATGTCTCCATCGGCTAATGCCAAATAGATGTGAACATGCCCGCCAAGACCGTATAGCATACGTTCAGGCAGGCATGTTTTTTTCACATTAGTATGAAACTAAGCCAGTTCAAGCTCGCCTATAGCCGCATACTCCGGAATATTAAGCGAAACGTTAATGTTGAACCGGAATTCCAGCTTGTTTTCCTCAAAAATAATCGTGTACGTGACCACATAAGGAGTCTCAATGTAGTACAGCGTAAGCTTCAGCATGTCCTCAGCCAGCCAGTTAGCGTAAGTGACTACCTGTTGCCGGTGT
The DNA here is from genome assembly GCF_000802655.2 of Paenibacillus sp. IHB B 3415. Classification (NCBI taxonomy): domain Bacteria; kingdom Bacillati; phylum Bacillota; class Bacilli; order Caryophanales; family Paenibacillaceae; genus Paenibacillus; species Paenibacillus sp. IHB B 3415. The sequence goes on from NZ_JUEI01000021.1 coordinate 2,724, forward strand.
AACGAGAGGTCTTTGTGGAACACATCCTCCGTCCATACCGGTTTGCTGAAATCGAAAGGCAGCACATTATCCCGCTGATCGCCATACACCATTTGCAGCTCAAGCTGCCTGTTATTCCTGGTAAAAGTAATCCGCTGCAGCCCATGGGGATTACCGCCGATCTGGTATGGGCCGCTCAAACCATCCGCCAGCCATCTCTCCGGACAAAACTGCTGAACCACAGGTAAGGCTGAAGTACTCCAATCGGACAATAGCTCCTGCAGACCGGCGTTATGCCCGGAATCCGGCAGCGGGCCGCCTCCAAGCGTATCAAAAATATACTCAAAAATCAGATCCAGCAATACCTGCAGCCGGTTCATACTCCCGAAGCTTGCTGCCACTGCAATGACGATATTCTGCTCCGGAGCCACCAGACACAGCTGTCCAAAAGACCCGTCTCCCCGGTAGCAGCCCCTCCGGCATAGATGAAATTGGTAACCATAGCCCTGCGCCGAGTCGATCCGCTGGACATACGTACGGTTATCGCTCTGTTCAGTGGCGGCCTGTTCTATGTACCGCTCCGATACAATTCTCTGCCCGCTATATACTCCTTTATTCAGCAGCATCTGGCCAAACCTGGCTACACTTTCTGTAGACAGGCTGAGTCCCATCCCGCCAGCCGTGATTCCCTGCGGACAAGTTTCCCAGGATGGCCTCGGGATACCCAGTGGTCCGAACAAACGCGGCATCAGGTAATCGACCATACTTTGCCCGGTCACCCGTTCGAGGATGCCCGCCAGCATATAGCTGGAGGGGGTACTGTAGCGGTAATAACTTCCCGGCTCATGCTCAACCTGCTGGGCGAGGAAGGCGGTGATCCAGTCCTGTTCCTTGACCACAGCAGGATAAATATCTTCATGATGGCCCGCATTCATGGAGAGCAGGTGATGCACTGTCATTTGCGCCAGATTAATAGACACAGCCTCAAGCAGCTTGTCCGGGAAAAAGGAAATCACCGCATCCTCCAGCTGCAGCAATCCCTCGTCCCAGGCAATACCTATGGCTATAGAGGTAAAGCTCTTGCTAAGAGAGTAGAGCAGCTGCGGGGTATCCGGAAGGTAAGGCATCCGGGTAAACTCTGCCGTAACTTGGCCGTCCTGCAGCAGCATGAAGCTGTTAACCTCAAGCCCCCGTTCCCTGACCTCCATGAAAAAACGGCTTAAAGCCTGCGAAGATAATCCATGCTTCTCCGGATAATCTCTGATCAATTCCAACAGTTGTGCCCTCCCATTGATTCCTTCTATTCTCATCATAAAAGCCGGGGCAGCGGATGTCGATGAGCTTTGATTCCAGGTCGTTTGGCGCGTTGTCGCCAAATGCAAAGAGCAGACCACCTGAAAGGGGCCTGCTCTTTGCATTCATGGCTTATACGCCGCCACCCATAGATTGAACCGAGATAGTCAATAAAAAGATGAAAGTACGGAGGGGAATTTTGGAACTGTAGGAGCGTCAGCGACCGCCTTTGTCCCCGGATTTCCACCGCTTATAGCGGTATGAATCAAGAAATCTGGGGACAACAGCGGCCGGAAGTCCAAATATTCACCGCAGTTACGGCTAACATCAATTTTATTAATAATTCCTCCGCCGGCGCCCGCCTTTGTCCCCGGATTTCCACCGCTTATAGCGGTATGAATCAAGAAATCTGGGGACAACAGCGGCCGGAAGTCCAAATATTCACCGCAGTTACGGCTAACATCAATTTTATTAATAATTCCTCTGTTCAATCTACATCAACCCTAGAAATTGAAATTATCCGGGTCCGGGCCGAAGCGGTGATTCTGATTCAGGTCCTCAATGGCCTTGACATCGTCATCGCTGAGGGTGAAGTCGAAGAAGCCGGCATTCTCAATGATCCGCTCCGCATGCACGGATTTCGGAATCGTGATAACTCCCTGCTGCAGGTCCCAGCGCAGGACAATCTGCGCCACGGTCTTGCCGTACCGCTCCGCCAGCTCCTTCAGCAGCGGCACATCCAGGTTCCCTTGCATCAGCGGGCTCCACGCTTCCAGCTGAATGTCATGCTCCCGAGTAAACTTAAGCAGTTCACGCTGGGTCAGCAGCGGATGGAACTCGACCTGGTCAACCACAGGTACCACACCGCTATCATCGATGATATCCTGCAGGTGATGGGTCTGGAAGTTGCTGACGCCGACCGATTTGACCAGGCCTTCCTTTTGCAGATGAATCAGCGCTTTCCAGGTCTCTTTATATTTGCCGGCAACCGGCCAGTGAATAAGGTACAAATCGATCTGCTCCAGACCCAGCTTCTTCCGGCTGACTTCAAAAGCCTTCAGCGTAGATTCATATCCCTGATCAGGATTGCGCACTTTAGTGGTAATAAACAGCTCTTCACGGGCTACCCCGCATTCACGGATGGCTTGTCCAACGCCTTCTTCATTGTTGTACCCGGCTGCGGTATCAATGCTGCGGTACCCGGTCTCCACGGCAGCTTTCACTGCCTGGATAACTTCATCGCCATCCTTGGTCTGCCAAACGCCAAGACCCAGCCAGGGCATGGTCACTCCGTCGTTCAAGGTAGGCCCGCCTGTAAATGGTGCGTTTAATTGACTCATATGTTTACCCTCCAAGCCTAATTTGAGTTCATCAAGCATCCTTAACCTTAAAAGCGCCTTCATAATCATCCAAAATCAGAATCAGTATAACAGATAGGAGTAAAGCCGCCAAAAGTGACAAAAACATGTCTGGTCATCGTTGCGGGTTCGGATAAAAAAAAGGAGTACAGCCTATCCTCCGGCTGTACTCCTTTTCATTTCTGCCCTTATTTCTTGTCAATCAGTTTGAAATCATCAAAGTGGAACTCCGGTGACACGATGCAGGAGACCAGCACCGGCTCTTCACCCAGCGGACGGGCTGCCTGCCATACTCCGGCAGGAATAACTACCTGCGGCTGCTGGCCTGCGGCGATGTCCAGCCCCAGAATCACTTCCGTCACGTTCTCCGGCTGTTCACCGCTGCCGCCCAGGCTTAGTACAATCGGACTGCCGGAATGATACAGCCAGATTTCGGAGGACAGCACAGTATGCCAATCCGAAGTCTCGTCAGCATGAAGCAGGAAATAGATCGAGGAAGCTGAAGCACGCGGCCCCGAATAGCTTCCGCCCAGAGTCTCCTGGGGAATCTCGAAGGATGAATTCCAAAGTCTCTTGTACCATCCGCCTTCAACGTGAGGCTGCAGCCCCAGCGTTTCTACGAGCGGTGAAATCTCTTTTTGCGTCACAGTATCTTCTCCTTAAAGTTTTGCGTAGCAAAACTGTCTTCGTAAGCATAGGCTTAGTTTTGCGTAGCATGCTTCGTAAGCATAGGCTTAGTTTTGCTTCTAACTTTAACGGAATGTGCCGCAATTGTAAAATAGTTCTGAGCTTATTTGCCGTCCTTGCTCGCCTTGAATACTTCTGCAATAGCTCCGAGACTGCCAAGCGTTTCAACAGCACTGGTCGGCAGGAACACTTTGTTCGCCGGTCCCTTGGAGATTTCAGTCAATGCTTCGAAGGACTGATAAGCCAGTACTCTTTCATCCAGTCCTGCACTGGCGATCAGGGCAATCCGCATCTTCTCGGCTTGCGCGACCGCTTCGATCGCCTTGGCCTGGCCGAGGGCTTCCAGCTCCTGCGCCTGGCCGAGACCTTCCGCCTGACGGATACGCGCTTCCTTATCCCCCTCAGCCTTCAGGATCTTACTCTGCTTATCCCCTTCAGCGCGGAGGATCATATCCTGTTTGGCGGCTTCCGCCTCCAGTACAATCGCACGCTTGCTGCGCTCAGCCTTCATTTGTTTGTCCATCGCTTCCTGGATATCCAGCGGCGGCTTGATGTCGATAACTTCTACACGCTCAATCCGCACGCCCCATTTCTCAGTGGCTTCATCCAGCGCGAGACGGATATCCGAGGAGATTTTTTCACGGCCGGACAAGGTTTCATCCAGCTCCAGCTTACCGATAATCTGGCGCATGGTGGCTGTAGAGATATTACGTACACCATAGACATAATCGGAAATTCCGTAAGTTGCTTCTTCCGGTCCTACCACTTGATAGAAAATAATCGTGTCGATCTGTACCTGTACGTTATCCTTCGTGATTACCGTCTGCGGCGGTACATTCGCCTGTTGAATCCGCAGGTCATGATAGACCCGCACCTGATCGATTACCGGAATCAGAATATTCAGACCCGGTGTAAGCAGGCGGTTGAATTTACCGAGACGCTCCACGACCCCCACTCGTTGCTGCGGGACAATCTTGATAGTCAGTGCGATAAATACTACGACAACAACAACAATAATTCCGATAATAGCTAACTCCATCAGTACATATCCCCCCATCGTTCTACTTCGATAATTGTGGTGCCTCTTCTTACAACAATAACCTCTTGATCCTTGCCTAGCGCCACTGTGGATGTTGCACTCCATGTATCGCCGCCTACCTTGACCTGCCCGTAACGGCCGGGCTCAATCGCTTCGACGACCAGACCCTTTCGGCCGACAATATCGGTACCGGTATCCTTGAAGCCCCTGGAATTGCGTAATCTCGCTGCCAAGGGTTTGGTGAAAACGGTCAGGATCAAGGCCACCAGTGAACCGGCCACCACTTGCAGCAATAATGCATCCGGGAGCAGAAGCGCGACCAAGCCGGCAACCAATGCCCCGAGACTAAGCCATAATAGGTAGAATGTAAACGTAAACATTTCTACAACAAACAAGACGCCAGCGGCAATCAACCATAATACCCAAACAACCATCGGTGAATCCACCACCTTCCGCTATATACTACTATAACGAAATAAACGGCGTCACGTTCCATAAATATATTTGACCGGGACAGCCGCCTGCCTCTTTCATTATATTTCAGCTTGTGGAAGCTTATGAACACCGGTTAAATATAACTAAGTATATGTAAACATGAAATTATTCAAACGAAGCAGTAATAGGCGGGAATGGCAAAATGATACTCTGGCTAGAGCGCATAAAAAAACGGTGCCAGCCTTATGCCGGCACCGTTTCTTCGTGTGGAGATTGCTATGCTGCACAGCCTGGCGAATTCAGTGGATTAACCCGGATTCCAATTAAAATCAGTTCAGCTTCCAAAGAGCTGGCGTAGTAGACGGCTCCCAGCTTACCAGCGAGGTGTGTGCCTGCAGACAGGTATATGAATTCCCGCTGTAGGTTACAACATCACCCGCTTTATAAGCAATTCCGGCAGCCCAGGCTGAGGCACCCGTGGTTGCCGTCGGGGTTGCCGTCGGGGTTGCCGTGACCACAGGCGTCGCGGTTGGTGCTGCTGTCGGAGTAGCCGAAGGACTTACAGTGGGAGTGGCTGTAGCGGAAGGCTGCGGTGTAGTGTTGCCGCAAGTGCCGACAACCCTCCAGACTCCGAAGGCACCGCTGAGATCCGGCCGTTCGCCCTGCGTCCACCACTGGGCTTGATAGAGCAGTCCGCCGTAGGAGGCCTGCTGTCCTTGAGTGTAGACAGCGGTTGAATTCCAAGCCGCTGACGTACATTGGCCTGGTGTTGCAGTAGGTGCAACTGTTGCAGTCGGTGTGGCTGTAGCAGTCGGTGTGGCACTCGGCTTAACCGTTGCCGTAGGTGTCGGCGATGGGGTTGCACTCGGCGTTGCCGATGGTTTCACTGTAGCTGTTGGCGTAGGGCTTGGCGTTACCGAAGGCGTTGGTGAAGGAGTCACCACTCCGCCCCCAAGATCAGCGCTCAGCTTAGTCTGCAGTGTCCGGTTACGATCGCCGCTGGTCTCCCAGAACATGGCTCCGGCCAGGCCTTTGGATTTCAGATAACTTGTTTTGTAGCCGATGGATTCTACATCATCGTAGCTGATAAATGTCTGATTTGAAGGATTATAAAGATAAGGAACCTTTGAAGTATTGTTCCAGTAGCGGGTGTAGCCGTTCTTATTGATGTAGTTGGCTTCCAGATCACTGAAATCATAGTTGCCCTTCTCCCAGGTGCCTGTGGAGGAGATTCCCGCCGAGACCTGATACTGGCCATTCCCCGCAGCCGGAGCACCGCCCCAGCCTCTGCCATAGAACGGCATGCCAAGCACCAGTTTGTTTGCCGGCACGCCGGCACTCAAATAGCTGGTAACCGCTTTGTCGATATTGTAATTCGCCGGCTCGGTCAGCCCCGATGAAGCTGCAGCCGGATCATAGTAGAGCGGCGCGTTGTGGCCGGTAGTCGTGTTCCAGCTTCCGTTGAAGTCATAGGTCATGATATTAATCCAGTCCACCACTGCTGCGATTCCGCTAAGGTTATTGTTCTGGATATAAGCCGGTCCTGCGCCGGAAGCGATGGTGAGAAGATACGTTTTGCCGTCGGCAGTTCCTGCAGCATTCAGCTTCTCGCGGATCTTCTGCAGCAGCAGAACATAGTTCTGTTTATCCTCTGCACGGTAGCTATTGCCAGCCAATCCTCCGCTGACCGGGTATTCCCAGTCCAGATCGACGCCGTCCATCTTGTATTTGCGGATGAAATCTACGGCGGAATTGGCGAATACCTCGCGGGTCGCTGCAGTCGCAGCTACATCCGAGAAGCGGTTCGACCATGTCCAGCCGCCGACGGAGATGACTGTCTTCAGGTTCGGATTCTTCTCCTTCAGCTTCCAGAGCTGCTTCAGGTTACCCTTGATCGGGTCATCCCATTTATCGTCACCGAAGCTTTTCTGGGCATCGATCCAGGGATCACCCAGCACAATGGTGCCGTTCGGGACGCTAATTGTCTGGCCTTGCTCATTCTGGCAGGACCAGGTTACCGGATTCGGACCGGTAGGGTCTGGATTGCCATGTATCCCGTTCCAGCAAATATCCGCAAACGCATAGTTGATTACATTCATTTTATTAGGATCAATATCCGTTACATTATACGCCCGCCCGTAAGCGGCCCAGGAAGCATAATACCCGACAAGCTTGTAATCCGAAGCTGCATTAACCGTTCTGGTATTTGTACCGAAAGCCGAAAAAAGAGTAAGGATAAGGACTGCCGCCAAGCCAAGCACAAAGGGTTTACGAGATTTACTTTTGATAAAGACCATTTCGTTATTACCTCCCCGGTTCAATGCGTTGCCCAATCAGAAAGCTTCAGCACTCACCTCCAGGACCCTATTGACCCCCACCCTGTAAATCTATTAAATTCACAACTAGCAGGCTGAATGCTATAGTCCAGCCCAAAAAGCGCAGCTAAGCTGCATACCTGCGGATCTCGTGCTCTCTTGCCGGGTGCGTACCTGTAACTATGGCTTATGCTTGTGTAGTAAGTTTTGCGTCAATCAGCTAGGCTGCCTCTGTTTGCAAAACTTGTGAAAGGAATGGGGTAGCGGAAGAATGCAGAATGTTCGAAAGGGGTGAAGTCAACTCTTATTCTCATACAAAGCACGCTGCTGCGCTAGGGGTAAATTTCCATACTGAGGGGGGATTATCATCTAATTTCCATATCACAATAAAAAATCCGGAAGCCCCGTGCATGTTACACATGCATGGGGGCTTCCGGATAAGTTGTAGCTTTTTATTTCACGTCCCGCTGCGCGGCAGCAAGCTTCTCAGTCAGCAGGGGGTAAATTTCCATACTGAGGGGGGATTATCATCTAATTTCCATATCACAATAAAAAATCCGGAAGCCCCGTGCATGTTACACATGCATGGGGGCTTCCGGATAAGTTGTAGCTTTTTATTTCACGTCCCGCTGCGCGGCAGCAAGCTTCTCAGTCAGCAGGCGCAGTGCCGCGCCCCGGTGGCTGACCGCCTGCTTTTCTTCCAGCGTCAGCTCCGCCATCGTCTTCTCAAACTGCGGAAGATAGAAGAGCGGATCATAGCCGAAACCGCCGCCGCCCGCAGGCTCCGAGGTAATCCAGCCTTCCACTGTTCCTTCCGCCGTCAGCTCCCGCCCGTCCGCCGGATCATACAGCGACAGAGCACAGACGAACCGGGCCGGACTGAGCAGCGGCTGGCCGGTATCCTCACCCTGCTTCAGCCTCTCCAGCTCGCTCAGCAGCTTCAGGTTATTCGCTTCATCATCTGCAGGCTCCCCGGCGTAGCGGGCCGAGTATACTCCCGGACTGCCGTCCAGCGCTTCCACGCATAGACCCGAATCATCCGCAAGCACCGGAAATCCGAGTGCATCCCCTACCGCCCGGGATTTTTTGAAGGCATTCTCGGCAAAAGTCACCCCATCCTCCACCACATCCGGCAGATCCGGGTAATCGAACATGCTTTTGACGGTGAGTCCAAGGGGAGCAAAGGCGTGCTGGAACTCCCGCACCTTGCCTTTATTCTTCGTCGCGACAATCAGAATCCCGCTGCCGGACTTCATATTACACCTCTTGGCCAGGCTGGCCGGAAGGGATTTTGAGCGCAATGGGGCCCAGTACTTCTTTTTGAACGGCGATCAGCTCGTAGATCCCCTTCTCGCCCAGACCCAGCAGCTGGTCAAGCTCCTGGCGGGTAAACGGCCGCTCTTCGCCGGTACCCTGCACTTCAACAAACGCACCGCCGCCTGTCATAACCACATTCATATCAACCTTCGCTTTGGAATCCTCTTCATAGTTCAGATCGAGCAGTGTTTTGTCGCCAACGACACCGACGCTGATCGCCGCCAAGTAATCCGTAATCGGAAATACCGCCAGCTTGTGCTGCAGCGCGATCTTATTAATGGCAAAGGCCATCGCTACAAAAGCGCCCGTAATCGAAGCTGTCCGTGTCCCTCCGTCTGCCTGAATCACATCGCAATCCAGCGTAATACTGCGTTCGCCCAGCGCCTGCAGATTCACTACGGAACGGAGTGCCCGTCCGATCAGACGCTGAATTTCCATTGTCCGTCCGGTAAGCTTGCCGCGTGCTGCTTCGCGCTGGTTACGGGTCTGGGTGGCCCGGGGAAGCATGGAATATTCGGCAGTGACCCAGCCTTTGCCTTGTCCTTTCAGAAACGGCGGAACTTTCTCATCCACGGTTGCCGTGCAGATGACTTTGGTATCTCCCATCTCAATAATTACAGAACCCTCTGCATATTTGTTGGTTTGGGTGGTTATCGTCAGCGGCCGGAGTTGGTCTTCTTGGCGCCCGTTTGATCTCATCTTTTCTGCCTCCTACATCGTATAGCCATAAGTTTGTGTGTACACGAATCCATCCCTTATCTTATACGCAGAAACGGGTGCCGTCCTCTGCTTCAGAGAACGGCACCGCTATTCCTGTCAAGATATCCGGATCAATGAACCTTTATTCTATCAAAGAGTAGGCACAAAAGCATCTTTTTAAAAAGATAAGAATTTATATGCTACACGCCATAAATTTTCCTTATCTTTCTCGCTGAAACGGGTACTTGAAAGCGGTACGTAGTAAGCGCTGCTTCGAAAGCATATGCTTTAAAAGGACGCCCAGCCCTTTCCACTTGCCATGCATTCATTCTACAGCGGCAGCTCGTTCACATATTCCGGTGCCGAGACCGGCTGGCCGTAATCGACATTATTGGTTCCCGTAACTGTCTCTTTACCGTTCAGGCGGATCTGCACCAGGGCATCGTCCGTATTCTGTGCAACCGTCAGCACGACCGATTCCAGCATTTCCTCAGGAACGCTTGTGCTGCCTTCGAACATCTCATCCTTCAGGGAAACGGTAACTACCCCATTCTGGCCTGCTTCTACGGAATCAACCACCGTGCCCTGCGTCATGACCATCTCCAGGCCGTTCTCGGACTGAGGTCCGGCAATCAGCTCGTTCAGAGCTGCCTTCACCGAATCTCCCCCTGCGGGTACAAAGCGCGTAACCGGAACATAATACTGATGAATGCCATCCGGAGAAGCAGCAGAGAAGTAGACGGTCACTGCGCTGGAGTTCATCATGAGCGCACTCTGCTTCGGCAGGTTAATGCCCATGGCCCGGGACAGCGGCCGATCCAGCGGAGTACCCTGCAGCGGCATTTCGGTAAGCTTTTTGCCATCGACCCAGAGCTGTACGCCCTGGATGTCTTCCTGACCCGTCAGGGTCCAAGTGACTGCCTCCAGAATTTTGCGCTCATCCGCCGGATCATAGTCATTGAATGCCGAATTGAATTCAACGATGGCCACCTTATCCTGGCCGATAGATACATTGTTCACTTCCGTCCCTGCCGGCAGTACGCCCTGGAAGCCTTCGGGAAGTACAGATTTGTATGCCCCCTTGCTGACTAGCGCAGTAAGAGAATCCTCCAGCATTGCTGTGCCCTCCCCTTGCGGAAGGGCCAGAGACACCGGTGCCAGCAGGCCGTGCTGATCCTCCAGGAACACGGTTGTCCGTTCTCCGGCCGTAGCGGAGGCTGCCGCATCTTTAACCCCAGCTGCGAGGTCGCTCTCATCCAGCGAGACCGGTCCCAGCACCCCGGTGTCGAGTGTGCCCTCTCCGCTGACCTGCAGCATTTGTGCTTCGACTTCACCCGGAGGCGGGTCTACCGCTGCCGATTCCGAACCGAACAGACTGCAGCCGGAGAGCATAATTGGAACGGCCAGCAGGCAAGCCGCGGAAACCCCGCGGATGTGTTTCATAGGCTTATTCAATCTACATTACCCCTTTCAACGCTAAGATCAGTTTGTACTGCTATGTATACGAGCCCTTAGTCCAAAAAATAACAACAGCTTATCCTAAATTGCAGAAGTTCTGTCCGGGCGGGCAGATACAGCCAGGGTCCGGACCGATACCGCCAGACACAGCCCACGAATCCGCACGGTTCTGGACATCAGTCTGCCGCTTGCGTACAATTTAGTACAAACAGCTTTTCTAACTTACTTACGAATGGAGGACTTCTCATGACTGATGCCAAAATCCCTTACAGCCTCAACAGCAAAGCCGTCGCCGAAGCCACCCGGTTCTGGCTGCAGAAACGCGGGGTAACTATACTTGAGATTGCCGAGCTTGTCATGCTGCTGCAAAAGAAGTATTATCCGAACCTGACCATGGAGGAATGCGTTCATAATGTGGAGATGGTACTGAGCAAAAGGGAGGTGCAGAATGCGGTCCTGACCGGAATCCAGCTTGACGTACTGGCCGAGGAAGGCAAGCTGTTCGCTCCCCTGCAGGATATGATTGAGAATGATGAAGGGCTGTACGGCGTAGATGAGATTCTGGCGTTCTCCATCGTGAATGTATATGGCAGCATCGGCTTCACCAACTACGGCTATGTGGACAAGCTGAAGCCCGGAGTGCTGGAGCGGTTGAATGACAAGACGACCGGCCAAATCCACACGTATCTGGATGACATCGTAGGTGCCGTGGCCGCAGCAGCCAGCAGCCGCATTGCCCACCGGAAGCAGGCAGAACGTGAACAGGAGCTTGGGCTGCCCCATGCGCCGGAGGATGTTGAAGAAGCCGCGCGGAGAAAGGTTCAGGAGAATGAGGAGCCGGAGTAAGACGATATTCTATTGATTTTATTTTGAAAGGTGCGAAGTATGAATGACCTATTCGTTTGTAGTTGAGCCTGTGTCCGTTCTTGACTTTGACAGTGAAGATGAGCTGATTGACCGGTGTAAGGAATGGAATCTCCTGCCCGCTACAGCCACCCGGGTCAAAACTTATCAGTATAAAAGAAACGGCCTGACACTGCCCGTACAAATTGTAGGGTACGTGGACAGTCAGACCGTGGTGATACAGTTTGAGAATAAACAGCAGCACTGCATACATCCCGCTTATCTGAAAGAAATGCAGACCGCCGCCTTTGGACAACGCACTATAGCGCCAGCTGAAGCTGCTAAGGCGGAAGACTCCGCAGAGATGCAGGAAGAGACTCCGCCAGCGGAGAACATCCTGGAAGAGCAGGCAAGCCAGGCAGGACCGGAAGCAGAAGCAGCAAGCGGGGAAATTCTGTCTGCGCCGGACAGCACAGATTCAGATTCAGCAAAGCAAGAGACACCGGTAATTCCGCAGAAAAAAGCAGCCGCCTCCAAAAAGAAAGCCGCTGTCCAGCTGCCTGAAGACAAGCTCGCGATTACCGCTAGGGTCAAAGAGTTCACAACCGTCCCCAATCATTTCTCGGACAACGATGATGAAGTTATTATATATGAAGCCGTTTCGGTAGAAGGCCATGATCTTGCGATTGAGGAGGTCTGGTCCAGCCATAGCGCAACGCTGAAGAAGCTGGAGCTTAATACCGGCGATAAAGTATCCTTCGAAGCCAAAATCGTTTCCAAGAAGCTCACGCAGCATCCGGTTAAATACAAGGTCAACAACCCGTCCAAAATGAAAAAAATCGATCCGGCTTCGCTTACTGAGGATTTGCAGTGACCCGATTACGAATTAGGCGGTATGCTTAATTGTACTTTGTACAACTAAATCGTCTGATTTACAACCAATTATCCGTTTAGTTGTATTTCGTGCAATTAAACTGCGATTAATAGATTGGTTCTCACCATTCAGGCAGATTTAGTTGTACAGAATACAGTTATAAGATACTAACCTACCTTTTCGCTGTTTTTAAGTGTACGTTCTACAACTATCACTGAATTCCACTCGTAACTACTACATCAATTGCTGCATAAAAACAGCGGGATGTCTTTTTTTCGGAATAATATTGTAACCTACGGCTTCTACAGATCTATTGCACAGTATCCAGCGGCCGTGGCGCCATTTGATTGCGCTCCATCAGAGCCAGAATGTCTTCGATCATTTCTTTGGCCGGGTAGGGCATCGAATGGGTGATCCACCACTCCATTACACCCACTACAGCCGATGCCAGGAATTGGATCAGCATCTCTTTGTTCATCCCTCGGTTCAGTCCGCTCATGTCGATCTGCTCACTCAGACCCTGCAGCAGAATCGCATGCAGACGGGTCCGGAAGGCCGGAACGCCTTTATTGTTAAGCAGTGTAGTGAAGACCCATGCGTGCCGCTCCAGATATTCGGCTGTGCGCAGCAGCACGCCTCCGGAGGCGATATGGGCGTCCTCTCCGCCGGCCAGGCAGCTCTCGCACAGCTGTTCCATTTGTGTCTCTATACACTGATCCAGCAGATCGTACTTGTCTACGTAATGGAGATAGATTGTACCTCTGCTTACATTGGCACGCGCTGCGATCTCATTTACCGTAATCTGCTCAAAGTTCTTCTCGGCCATCAGGCTGATAAAAGCCTCGAAAATAGCTTCCCGCGTTTTGCCGATACGTCTGTCCATAAGCTTCTCCCTTTCATCTGTCGTCCAGTTGCTTAGTTGCACTTATTATATTTAACAAATGTCAATAAATCAACAAGTGTGCACATCGTCACCGTGCTCTGCTCTGCCCTACCCACCATACTCGCTATATGCGCACAACGTTTCAGCACAACGGGACACATTGGGCCCGGTTACCTTCGTGGTAGCCTAATGTATTCGATTTTTCGCACACATTCGGCCCCATTACCTTCATGCTAGCTCATTGTATTCGATTTTTCGCATACATTCGGCCTGATTACCTTCGCGGTAGCACATTGTATTCGATTTTTCACATACATTAGGCCTGATTACCTTCGCGCTAGCCCAATGTATTCGATTTTTCGCACACATTCGGCCCCATTACCTTCATGCTAGCTCATTGTATTCGATTTTTCGCATACATTCGGCCTGATTACCTTCGCGGTAGCACATTGTATTCGATTTTTCACATACATTAGGCCTGATTACCTTCGCGCTAGCCCAATGTATTCGATTTTTCGCGCATACATTTGGCCTGATTACCTTCGCGCTAGCCCAATGTATTCGATTTTTCGCATACATTTGGCCCGAATACCTTCGCGCTGGCACATTGTATTCGATTTTTCGCATACATTCGGCCTGATTACCTTCGCGGTAGCACATTGTATTCGATTTTTCACATACATTAGGCCCCATTACCTTCATGCTAGGAATACCTTCGCGCTGGCACATTGTATTCGATTTTTCGCATACATTCGGCCTGATTACCTTCGCGGTAGCACATTGTATTCGATTTTTCACATACATTAGGCCCCATTACCTTCATGCTAGCCCAATGTATTCGATTTTTCGCATACATTCGGCCTGATTACCTTCGCGCTGGCTCATTGTATTCGACTTTTCACATACATTTGGCCCAAATGTCCACTTCCGGCGGATTTAGAGGGATTTATACCTTTCACTTTCTCGTATCGCCCGCTTCCGGCGAATTCAAAGATACTTCTTGTTCCCGCCACTCGGAGTAACTTGGTACTTTTCTAACTAACACAAAAAACGGGTACCCTCCTTGGCGGATAGTGCCCGTTTCTCTTAAGTATGCTGTATTCTGGTAGTTGTTTGGTATTGGAAGTAGTCGTAGTAGTAGTAGTAGTGGTAACAGTAAAGGGTAAGGTTCCCGCGACTGTTGTAAGAACAGCCTCATGGAGAGACGGCAACGGGCACAGATGGACTTATGTCTGCAACAAGCATCCTATTGCAGCTTATCCGGACACCGCCGCCGTGAACAATATGCTCCCGCCGGGGCCGTCCTCCGTCTCGGCCGCCCGCTCCCGGCGCACCAGCTCGGCCAGATGGGCCAGCGCCTCGCTCATCGCGAACCGCATCTGATGCGCAGTCGCGATCCGGCTGCGGAACAGCCCCTCACAGACGGCGAACCCGCTCAGCGGTCCGCCTGCAAGCAATGCGGCTGTAGTATCCAGCCGCTCCTCATGATGCCGGAGCAGGCTGTCCGCCCGCGCCGTGAACCCGCTGAACGGTTCCCGGTGGCCCGGGAACGCCAGCTGCACCTCAAGGCTGCGCAGCTCCCGCAGCCCCTGCAGATACGTCCGCAGCGGCTGCGGATCGCTGCCCGGCTGCAGCCCGACATTGGGCGAAATCTGCGGCAGCACAGCATCGCCGCAGAAGATTTGCCCGCTGCCGCCGTGGTAGAGCGACACATGACCCGGCGCATGCCCGCCGGTCATTAGAACCTGCCATTTGCGGCTGCCCATCACAAACGGCTCCGCCTCATTGATATAGGTGACCTCCGGCTGCGGGGTCACCTCCGGCCGGAAGCTCTCCAGATGCTCCCGGATGCCCTGAATCCAGACCTCCGGCATGCCGTGCCGCAGGAAAAACAGCGGCAAAGCCTCATCCAGAATCGCCCCGCTGCCCCAGGCAAGGCCGGCTTCAGCATGAGCCCGCTCCGACATCCAGACCCGCGCCCCGCTGCGCGACTGCATCCAGCCGGCAAGACCATAATGGTCGGGATGATGATGGGTAACGACGATATCCCGCACCTTGGACCAGGACAGATCCAATTCCTCCAGCACGCCCTGCCAGGCAAGCTCTGCATCCGGGGTGTGCGGACCCGGGTCAATCACCGTAATCCTGCCGTCCCGGTCAGGCAGAATATAGCTGTTCACCTGACGGAGCGGCAGCCCCATCGGCACAGATACCTGCAGAACTCCGCCATCCCAAGATTGAATATCCGCCTTGTGCAAAATCCTCTCTCCTCCTCCGGCTCTTCTTCCCGCCGCCATCTATGGTCTAGCTCCTGTGAAGATCATCCGGGTTGAGGACTCAGCATCATATTCCTCTTCATCGTAGCTGCCATGCACAGCTTCAAGCCGCAGCCCGGCAGCAGCGATCATCTCGCGGAAATTGTCCACGGAATAGAGCTTCACCCGTTCATGATATTTCCGGGGCGCCCCCCCGGCCTTCGAGATCAGAAGGATATCCTTCTTCACATAACCCTCCTCAATCCGGCGTGATTCATCGATCAGAGTATCCCCGTCCTCACGGACAGAGTGGGGCACCAGATGGCGGATGACATAAGCCGGATTCAGAAAATCAATAATAAATTTGCCCTCCGGCTTCAGCATCCGGCAGATTTCCTTCAGCACCTTGATCTGCTCCTCGTCTTCTTCGAAATATCCGAAGGAAGTAAACAGATTGACCACTGCATCGAATCCGCCCTCCAGGGAAAGCTCACGCATATCAGACCGCAGCCAGGTTACGGCTTCCGCACCCGCCTGCGAACGTGCTTCACGCAGCAGCGCCTCGGATAGATCAACACCGGTCACCTCATAACCAGCCTCCGACAAAGCCAGTGAATGGCGGCCCATACCGCAGCAGAGATCAAGCACCCTGGCACCCCTGGGCAAGTCCAGCCAGCCAATCATCGTCTCCACCTCATGGCGTGCACCGCAGAAGTCCCTGTGTCTATAAACGATTAAATAGTCCTCGCCAAAGCTTGTTTCGTACCACTCACTCATCTCTCTATTACTCCCTCCACAGCCTTTTTCCCAGTACGGTCTTATGCCTCTCTTTAATAACGCTTATTGTACCGTCTTTTACTGTGGAAACAAAGCATCAGGATCACAATTCAGCCGGAACATAGATTGAATAATTATTTATTTTCGTGAAAAAAAACAGCAATCCCCGGAGACCACTCCCGGACTGCTGTTTTGGGTTCTTCAGTCGGCTGTCCGGGGAACCCGGGTCCGGCCTTACGTTTTGCTGCTTAAGCGCTGCAGATATACGCGCGCTTCATACGGACGCAGCTTCAGACTGCGCAGATCATCCTCTTTGGCTGCAGGATAATTAGAGATCAGCAGCTCCAGCTTCTCCGCCGCCTGAAATTCCTCCGGAAGCTCAAATAGCGGCTCACGTTCATAGAAATTCAGAATGACCAGCAGCCGCTGGTCCTCCAGTGTCCGGGTGTAGGCATAGATCTCGGGATGCTCTTCCAACAGCAGACCATATTCGCCGTAGACGATCACCTGATGTTGTTTTCTAATCTGAATCAGCTTCTTATAGTAATTGTAGATGGAGTCCGGGTCCTTGACTGCATTAGCCACATTAATCTCCCGGGAGTTCGAGTTCACCCTGATCCAGGGAAACCCCGTCGTAAATCCGCCATCCTCACCATCGTCCCACTGCATCGGTGTGCGGGCATTATCGCGGCTTTTGGTATGAATAGCGGCCATAATATCGGCTTCGGGAACGCCGGCGGTCCGCTTTTCCTCGTAGAAGTTCAGCGTCTCTACATCCCGGTATTCATCAATCGACTCGAAGGCGACATTGGTCATCCCAATTTCTTCACCCTGATAAATGTAGGGGGTGCCTTCCAGCATATGGATGAAGGTCGCCAGCATTTTGGCTGACGGGATACGGTAGAACAGATCATTGCCGAACCGCGACACCGAGCGCGGCTGATCATGGTTGCACAGATAGTTGGCGTTCCATCCCCGGTTATGCAGAACGGTCTGCCAGTTGCTGATAATCTTCTTCAGGTCACCCAGCTTCCAGGGCACGACATCCCATTTCCCGCTGCCCGGTGAAGCGGCATCCAGATTCATATGCTCGAACTGGAAGGTCATGTTCAACTCGCGGCGTCCGTCACCGACATAATCCAGCGCCTGCTCCGGCCCAAGACCCGAGGTTTCCCCCACCGTCATAATATCGTAGTAATAGAGCACCTGATCATGCAGATTCTGCAGCAGCGTATGCACATGCTCCAGGTTCGAGAACATATCATACGCGCGCACGGTCGGCGTGCCGCCGGGATTCAGGGCATCCGGATAACCTTCGGCCTTCACAATATGGGCAATCGCATCAAACCTGAAGCCGTCAACCCCCTTCTTCAGCCACCACTCCACCATCTCATGCAGCTTGTCGATCACCGCGGGATTCTCCCAATTGAGATCGGGCTGAAAACGGGAATACAAATGCAGATAATATTCATCCGTACGGGGATCGAGCTCCCAGACCGAACCGCTGAAATAGGATTCCCAGTTGTTCGGCGGACCGCCGTTTTTCCCTTTTCTCCATATATAATAGTCCCGTTTGGGATTATCCTTCGAGCTTCTGGATTCAACGAACCACGGATGCTCATGCGAGGTATGATTCAGCACCAGGTCCATCATCAGCTTCATCCCGCGGGTATGCATCTCGCGCAGCAGCAGGTCAAAATCATCCATCGTGCCGAATTCCTTCATAATGTCGCAATAGTCGCTGATATCATAGCCGTTGTCATGGTTCGGTGATTTATAAATCGGGCAGATCCAGATCACATCTACGCCGAGGTCCTGCAAATAATCGAGCTTCGATAACACTCCGCGCAAATCGCCCTTCCCGTCACCATTAGCGTCCATGAAGCTGATCGGATAAATCTGGTAGGCAACACTTTCTTTCCACCATTTGGGGTTCAACTTAGATTCCCTCCGCTTCTATTGGTTCCTGCCTCTGTAAGACATATTAATATATCTTAACCAGACCGAAGGAAGAGGATAACAATTTATTCGAAAAGCATGCGCCTACTCCGCCGCAATCATTCCCCGTATGCCTGCCTTCAGCCGCTTATCGAGCTGCTCATTCCACTTCTGCCCCTCTGCTGCAGATTCCCCGTGGATGTAGAACATAAGTATAGCCCCTTCCTGATAGGCTTTAAAAGGAATCAAATCCGCAGCAGCCGTCTGTTCCCCGAATTCTTCCCAGCCTGCAGCCCGCTCCTCTGCTGAAGCGAAGAGATATAGCGACAGCTCCACTCCGTCCATGGAATATACCTGCGGCTTAAGCCCGTTCAATTCCAGCTGAAAAATAGAGCCAGGTACCTCTTCCCCCGTCTGCAGCGACAGACCCTGATCGGCAAAAACAGCAATGACGTCCTCCCGGGACAGCACACGGACCTGTTCCGGTGCAGAATTCTCTGCCTGCCCGCAGCCTGCTAACAGCAGGGCGAATCCGGCCGTCAGGATCAGCACAATGATCATCAGATACCTGTAGTTAACCTTTCCGGCTACACTCATGATCTTCCCCTCTTCCTCTATTGCTCTATTCCTGCATCCTGCTCTTATGGAACCTCTCTAATCTGACGGAGGCTTATGGTTCTAGGTTGCGGCGATACCCTGTATTTTGTAATTTCCCGCACAACAAAAAGACAGGATACCCTCGAACCGGTACCCTGCCTCCCTCCAAGCCTGTTCTGTAACCTTCAATTCACTCTGCTTTCTGCTACTGCTAGGCCAGCTGCTTAATGACAATCGACGCATTGACATTTGCTTGTGTCCCGCCGGCCAGCGTCTGCAATGTGACTGCTGACGACGAGCTGTGATTTCTCAGCGTCAGCACATCTCCTGAAGACAGGGACAAAATGACCTGCCCGGTATTCTGCTGTGTTCCTGCACCCGAACCATATACCGTTCCCGGAACCTGGGCACCATTCACGAATAGGGCAAACTGGTTCGGCTCTACACCGGATACCGAGAAATTAACCTCGTAGACACCCGCATTGGTGACCGAAATAGTGGTCGTACCCGGAGCATGTGTAATTCCTGGCGTAAGAAACCCATTCGTATCAAAAGATACATCCGCCTCAATCGGCACCACCTGTGCGCCGAGGTTATATACATAACCGAACTGGGCAATCCCGCCAGCGGCTCCGGTTGCTCCAGTAGCCCCTGCAGGTCCTGCCGCACCTGTGGCACCAGTGGCCCCGGCTGCTCCTGCCGGTCCTACAGGCCCCACTGCTCCGGCTGCTCCTGCCGGTCCTACAGGTCCCGCAGGTCCTGCTGCTCCTGCCGGTCCTACAGGCCCCACTGCTCCAGCTGCCCCTGCCGGACCTACAGGTCCCGCAGGTCCTGCTGCGCCCGCCGGCCCTGCGGGACCGACCAGTCCGGCAATTCCCGCGCTGCCCCTGCCGGACCTACAGGTCCCGCAGGTCCTGCTGCGCCCGCCGGCCCTGCGGGACCGACCAGTCCGGCAATTCCCGCCGGACCGATCCCGCCCAGCGCTCCCGCTGCACCGGCCGCTCCGGCGGCACCCAAGGCGCCGGCGACTCCCGCTGCACCGAGTGCGCCTGTGGCTCCAACTGCGCCTAGCGCTCCAGCGGCTCCGGCCGCTCCCAGCAGCCCGGCGGCACCTACGGCGCCCAAGCCGGTTGCTCCACGGGCACCCAAGGCACCCGCTGCGCCTACAGCGCCCAGCGCACCGGCAGCGCCGACTGCGCCGAGTGTTCCGGCGGCGCCCGGTGCACCGAGCGCTCCGCCTGCACCTGCTGCGCCTAGCGCACCTGCCGCACCTGCAGCGCCAGCCGCTCCCAGCGCCTCTACAGCTCCGGCAGCACCCAGGGCCCCTGCTGCCCCGGCCGCTCCCAATGCCCCTAATGGAATATTAACGCGTACGATCTGCTTTTTGACGATAATCTTCTTGCAGCTGCATTTGTTGTTATGCAGTTTTCTTTTCGGACGTTTAATTTTTGGCAGCGGGCACTCTAATACATCGTCTTTGCAAATACGTTTTTTTCTCTTAAGTTCTGGACGACCCATAATCAACACCTCCAATAGACTTTATGTATCCTACTCCGTTTACCCATATGGGGCATGGACATTCATCCCGTAGGCAAATATTTATTTTAGGGAAAACGGGTTGTTTGTACCGGCTGGACAACCTGATTTCAGCCGGGCAGGGCCAAAATTGTTCACCCGCCTTATCACACCCCGTCCAACAAAAACATATACTAATGGCAGACAACCCGCCCTTTGGAAGCCGGGCGCACAAAAAAAGAGCATCCTACTGCACAATCTGCATTAGAATACTCCTCAGGTACCGCTCTCAGGCAGGTAACGCCCGGCTTCCGCTTACACCATCCATCCCTGCCCTACAGCAGTCCAACCATCTTCAAGCCTTCGTAAATCCCGTCCTCACTGACATGCTTCGTTACGTAAGCGGCAGCAGCCTTCGCTTCAGCCTCCCCGTTGCCCATAGCAATCCCGTAGCCGACGAACCCCAGCATCTCTACATCATTCAGACCATCGCCAAAAGCATATACATCTTCCTTCCGGGCGCCGACAACCTTCAGCATTTCCGCAATTCCGTTAGCCTTGGAGCCATTGCCCGGCAGCACATCCATACACAGCGGGTGCCAGCGGATGAAGTTCAGCTGCGGATACCGCTCAGTGTATATAGCCTGACTCTCCTGCGGGCAGAAAATCATCGCCTGATGCGTGTCATTCTTCAGGAAATATTCTGCATCATGCGTCGGAAACACCAGCTTCAGCGAACCGATGCTCGTCTTGATATACTCATGATCCGCTACATTCACTTTCATTCCCGCCGTGTCTGTATACGCCACCGGATGATCCAGCTTCTCTGCGAACAAGGTAAGCTCCTCCAGCGTAGGCCTCTCAATCGGATTGCTGTACACCGGCTTTCCTTCATATACTACATATTGCCCGTTAAGCGAAACATAGGAATCGATCCCCAGCTCCGCTCGCAGTTCCTCGAACATATAATCCGCTCTTCCGGTAGCAATCGCCACATGGTGCCCGCGTCTTTTCAGTTCGGCTATCGCTTCTTTGGCGGACGGGGGAATCTGCTTTTCTTCATCATAAATCGTGCCGTCAATATCAAAAAAGATCATTTTCCTCAATGTCATAGCTGCCCATTCTCCTTGCTTTCTTCCGAAGTAACATCCTGCTCAAAGTGTAGATGCTTCCTGCAAGCTATGCAAGTTATCTTTTCAGAAAATGGCGGTTTCACAGCAAAAAAGCAGCACTGTTCTCCCTAAGGATAACCAGCGCTGCTTAATATAATCATTATTCCAAAGCTGTCCTATACCGCATTCTGGGCCCGCTGCTGCTCTTCCATCAGCCACTGCACCAGCATATATTCCGGCACAGTGCCTTTGCGGGCTTCCGCATATTCACGGACCTTCTCCAGCAGCCGCCCGGCCGTGTCCGCGCTGACCTCAAGGCCCCGCCGCTCCAGCACATGCGTGACACCGCCGCTACCGGAATGCTTGCCGAGCACGAAGCGGTGAGCCCGGCCTACCTCCGCAGGATCGAAGGACTGATACGTGGACTTCTCCTTCATCAGCCCGTCCACATGAATCCCAGATTCATGAGTGAAGGCAAGCTGCCCCACAATCGGCTTCGCGTCGCCGACGCTGCGGCCGGAGGCGGCAATCACCTTGTCAGCCAGGCCTTTGAGCAGCTCCAGCCGGACCGCACATTCCCCGCCGTACAAATAGCGCCAGGCCATGGCTACTTCCTCCATAGCCGCATTGCCGGTCCGTTCGCCGATTCCGGCCACCGTCGTGCTGGCCCATACCGCCCCTGCCGCGATGCCGCTAAGCGTATTCGCACAGGCCAGACCGAAATCATTATGGCAGTGCACCTCCAGCTCCACATCATCAGGCACTGCACCCCGCAGCCGGCTCACCCGGTCTGCCATCTGCCCCGGATGATGCGCCGAGACCGTATCCGCATAACGGAACCTGCGGATACCTTCCTTATATAATGTATTCACCACTTCAATGAGGAAATTCATATCTGCCCTGGAGGAATCCTCCATGCCTACCGACACCGTCATGTCCTGCCGCAGCCCGTATTCTACTGCACGAAGCAGTTTGTTCAGACCTTCCCGCTGCGACAATCCCAGCTTGCCCTGTAGCTGAATCTCCGACACCGGAATGGAGACATGACTCCAATTCACCCCGGTAGCCTTTGCCTTGTCAATGTCACCGGGAACCGAGCGGTTCCACGTCATCAGCTTCATGGGCAGTCCCAATTCAGCAATGGCCGCAATATCCTCCTGCTCCCGTTTGCCCATGGCAGGAATCCCAACTTCTGCTTGCTCTACTCCGCACTCCGACAGCAACTTTGCGATTTCCAGCTTTTCCGCCCTCGTGAATGAAACTCCAGCCGCCTGTTCACCATCCCTCAGTGTCGTGTCACATAGCTTGAGACTTTTCACGGTTTACCTCCTTCTCCGCAGCAAGCGCAATTCGGATTACGGGTAATATGGACGCTATAACAGGCGAAGTCGAGTGAGCTGAAGCGATGCATTACGCCCGCATAAGTTGTCCCTACCCCTGTAATCCATTTTACGGCTTCCAGCGCTGCCAGACAACCTGCAATCCCGGAAGTCGCACCCAGAACAGGAAATCCGAACGGTTCCCACTGCGGCTGCACATCCGGATACAGGCATTCGAGGCAAGGCGTCAGTCCTGGAATCACAGTAGTCAGTGATATTTCAAAGCCATACATTGCCGCTTCCACCATCGGCGTGTTCGTATCGACACACAGACGGTTCAGCGCGTACCGCTCAGGGAAGTCATACCGGGCGTCAATCACAATATCGGCAGCCTCTACCCAGGGTCTGGCCGCGTGATATTCAATTTTAGAATTATAGCCTTCAATTGCCACATACGGATTCAGCCGCTGCAGCTGGGCAATAGCCGTACTCATCCGCTCCTGCCCCAAATGATCACTATCCATCAGAATCTGCCGGTTAAGATCCGGCGCGAGAATGTTTCCCTCATGGGCCAAAATAAGCTTGCCGACACCTGCCGCCGCCAAATAGAGTGCAGCTGTTCCCCCAAGTCCGCCGATGCCGGCCACCATGACCGTCGCTTCCTTCAGTGCCTTCTGCCCGTCTTCCCCGAGCAGCTTCAGCTGCCGGGCATACCGTTCCAGCTCCAACTCTCCGGCAAGCTGCTCCATCCCTGAATCCCCCTGTAACTGCGAATTAAGATCTGCCCTAGCCCTCCAGGCTGAGCAGCCCGTGCTCTGAAGTCATTACCTTGTATTTCTCCAGAAAAGCCAGCCCCTCTTCAATGCACTCCACGCCGTACCGGATCGTCTTCTCCCCCGAAGTAAAAGGGAAAGGGAAGCCCGCCCGTAAGCTTTTGAGCACCAGGATAACTCTGCCGCTATACAGCAGCCCCCGTCCAAAACCCTCGCCGTTAATCTCAGCGGTACTCTGGATCATAAGGCCCGTTCTTTCTTCCATCACTCCGGCCATCGCCTGGAACAGCAGCGGTACCTGCTGGCGCACCTTCGGCGACACGGCACAATTGAATTCGGATTGATTCTGATCCTCGGCAGTAGCCAGGAACAGCTTCCCGATCTTCTCCAGCGGCGGAAGCATGGCATTACGCCCGAAGAAATCTCCGGCATCCAGCAGATGACACAACCGCCGGACCAGAGCATCCGCTGTCTCCTGATTCAGTTCCTTGCGCACTTTCCGGCTGCGCAGCCTCATTGCTGCAGCTTCCGTGTTCACCGTATCCTGCAGCACCGCATTCTCATTAGCCATGGGTTCCATTCGCTTCTCCCCCTTCGCTCCCGCTATTCTCCTCCGCCCGCAGAACCTTGGCCAGCCACATAGGCGGCTTACCCTGAAGCATCTCCACCAGCCGTTTCAGCTGTTCCTCTATGGGACTGCCGAAAGGCACCTTCACCGGCATGATCTTGCGGCGCGTCACCCGCGCGGCCGCTGATGCACCGATCTGCATGATGAAGATCAGGGTACAGTCGCTTACTGCATCCAGCCGGCTGTCGATTTTGCCTGCTTCATCCTGGTTCAGCACCGCTGGCAGCTTACGCAGCTCAACCAGTGAGGCGCCTGATTTCGTTACATTATATACAGCAAACATCGGACTTTGGCCGAAATGGGCATTTACACGGTTTCCATCATCTGTGGCGAACGCTACTTTCACGGTGTCCTGCCTCCCTTTGCATTAACAAATTCCCTGCTTTATTACTCCATTCCATAGCGCCTCGGTACCCGACCGAGACAGACATATAAGCACCCAGCTCATTCCAGACCGGGAATCCGGCCGGCATAAACGCTGCTTCGATCCGCTGCGCACCTGCCAGCCCGTGGGAATTGCTGATCCACAAATCCGCTCCCTGGCCGAGTACCTCGGCATCATCCAGATCCCCCACCCATACCTCGCGTTCCATTCCGGCAACGAGCGGGGTTTCGTATGAGGTAATCAGCGCCTTCTGCTCTACCCCCAGCTCCTCGAGCCATCCCGAGACCGAATACAAATGATCCGGTTCCAGTGCAGTCAGAGCCGACATGCCGGCGAACTGAAAATGGGCATCCAGCATACTGTCGAGCAGATTCTCCCTCTGCCAGCAATAACGCAGCGGCACCGGCTCCCCGCTGATCTGATGCAGGAAATGCAGCAGTTCATCGGTGGCTTTGAGCCCCATAGCGCCTTCGAATACCTTATACGGCGTGCCCAGTGCATTGTGCAGCCGCCGGGCCGGACGCTCCATGCTGCCGCCGATGGCAATCGTCAGCCCGGACTGCAGGCTCTGCAGCATGGAATCCAGCGGAACTCCGCCCCGGGTCAGCGGCGAGAAGCCTGTCAGCAGATGGCCCGAAAGGGACGTCGAGATATCCGGCAGCGCAATCACCTCGAACCCGAAGGAGGAGATGATCTCCTTCAACTCCATTACATCGGCCGGGGTTAAGAATGATCCCGGCAGCAAGGTGATCTGCCGGGTGTTTACGCTCCTGGACCCCCGGTGTCCGACCTGCTGGATCATCTCGTCAATCATGGCTTCTACCGTAGAGCTGAAGCCCGATTCCAGTGAACCGCGAAAATCAGGAAGCACGACGGAGAAGGCGAGACCGCCGCGCATATTCCGCTCTCTTTTATACGTCTTAAGCATGTTCTGATAATCCACACCCGCCACATCGGTCAGCTCTGTTCCAATAATGCCGATGATATCGGGACGGTGTTTGCTCAGCACCAGATTCAGCGCCTCTTCCAGATTGCGGTTGGCGTCGAAGATGACATCCATCTCCTGCAGCGCCGAGGTCTGCACGGCAATCGGTTCCCGGAAATGCCGGGTCAGCAGCGCCTTTGGAAAAGCGGAGCAGCCCTGGGAGCCGTGAATCAGCGGCATGGCCCGGTAACAGCCCTGCAGTGCCAGCACGGCACCCAGCGACTGCCCGATCTTCATCGGGTTGACCGATGCCGGCTTCTTTCTCCGGTTAACGGTCATAAGGAGGAGCCTCCTTATCCCATGGGGCCGGGCTCGCCGCCAGCTTCCAGATTGGATTGGCCAGCGAATAGGTCAGTTCCTTGGCCAGCCTCAGCAATCCCTCATATCCGGCATACGCCTTGTGCCGCTCCTGATTTATATCGATGAACGGGATCTGCTCTTTCATCGCCACGTACATATTGCGTCCGCCGGCAATCATAATATCAGCCTTGCGTTCCCTGACCGTCTTAATAATCCGGCTTGCTCCGCCTTCGGGAATGTATTCCGTATCGTCGCCCACCCGGTCGGCAATCCGCCGCACATCATCCTCAGTACTCTTGTTCGTGCCTACCCCGACTACCTGGACACCCAGCTCCTTGAGCGCCGAGATCACCGACCAGCTCTTGACGCCGCCTGTGTAGAGTACCGCCCGCTTCCCTTTCAGCAGCTTGCGGTAAGGCCGCAGATCCTGGCTTAACCGGGCTTCTTCCCGTTCGGTGAGCCGGTCTACCCGCCGCTCCATCTCACGGTCATTCATCAGAAACGCCATTTGCCGCAGTGAGTAGGTCGTTTCCTTGGCCCCGTAGAACGAACCTTCGAAATAAGGGATGCCATATCTGGACTCCATCTCCTTGGCAAGGCCCAGCAGCGCCCGGCTGCAGACCACCATATTCACCTTGGCCCGGTGCGCCCAGGTAATCTCCTTGTAACGGGCATCTCCCGTTATCCGCGAGGTTACCGTGATCCCGGCGCTGTTCATCAGCTTCTCGATATCCCACATCTCACCGGCGATATTATACTCTCCGATCAGATTCACGCCCAGCGGCGTCAGCGGCTCCGGCTCTCCCGTACCGATGACGTACTGCAGCAGGGCATCCCCGGCCAGGCGGTTGCCGAGATTCTTGCTGCCGACGAAGCCGGGACTGTTCACGGGGATCACAGGAATCCCGATCCGCTCAGCCGCAGTCTTGCAGACCGCATCCATATCTTCGCCAATCAGCGCTGTCACACAGGTTGAATATACAAATATTGCCGGAGGCGCAAAGCGCTCGGCAATATAGTCGATACTTTCCTTCAGTTTCTTCTCGCCGCCAAAAATAATATCGGAATCCGTAAGATCCGTAGCGAAGCCATATTGGGACAGGGAGGGGCCGCTTGATAACGTTCCTCTGCTCTCCCAGCTATTACCGGCACAGGCAATCGGTCCATGGACAAGATGTGCAGCGTCCATAATCGGCAGCAGCGTAATTTGGGCTCCGTCGAAGGAGCAGCCTCCAGCTGCTTCACCCGGTTTGGGCCGCGGACAGGGCTTTGCTTTTGGGGCTATGCTCCCGCAAGCCTCGGAATCAAATTCGTCTTTTCGAACAGGGTCCATCGGCTCTTCATCTCCTTCGCTTAAGATGCTGTGTTTCACGCAAATCTTGCGCTGTTCCTGAGGCGGCATTTGCACATGATGGCAAGAATCCCGGCCCTCCGCTGCCCCCACGGATTCCGGTCATAATAACCGCTGCCGAATGTACCGGGGGACGAAGGATGCCAGGTTGAGTATTTTTACATTTATTCAAATAATTACATCAATAATATACATTTCATTTCAGAAAGTTTCAGTAATCCCTCTCACTCTTAGTGATCACTTTAACTTAGATAGCTGATAAAACTATGTTTAGCGCACCAGCTCAAAGTTAAATCCGGAATTATTATCATCGAGCTGCTGGAGGATCGTGTTCACAATTAAGCTGAGCAGATTCAACGTCCCCTGATACCCGATAATCGGATAACGGTGCATATGATGACGGTCAAAGATCGGGAATCCGACCCGGATCAGCGGAACATCGGCATCCTTGGCGGCGAATTTCAGATGGGAGCTGCCAATTGCCAGATCAACCGTATCATTCAGCAGCAGCGATCGCATATGCCACAGGTCTTTACCCACATGCACTGTTGCTTCTGAACCGTAGGGACTGGTGGCGAGAAGCGCCTCTGCTTCATCCTTGAACTTCACTTCATTGTAATCAACATCACCGTTAGAGCAGACGATATGCACCGGCTCCATCCCGGTTTCCAAACAGAACCCGATCAGACCGATCAGCAGATCCGGATCACCTACAAGCGCAACCCGCTTGCCGTGCAGGTAAGGATGACTGTCCATGAGCGCATCTACTACGCGGCCGCGTTCTTCGGTAAGTGATGCAGGAACCGGCAGTCCCGTCAGTTCACTAATCGTTTCCAGCAATTTATCGGTACCTTTAATCCCAAGCGGTGTCGATAATGCGGAGATTTGCTGCTTCCAGGTTCCGCTGATATATTCCTGCGTCTTTTTCAGCGTATATTTTTGCAGAGACAGGGTTCCCAGTGCATTCGCTGCCTGTGGAACATCCTCAAGCTTCGTGCCGCCATAATAGTATTCGTATTCTCCTGTGGCCGGGGAGTCATAATTCCCGCTGTGATCTCCCAGGATCGTGTACTTGGTATCAAAAGCCGCCAGAATCTTGCGCAGTTCAGCAAAGTTGCCGGTGTATGGCTCGAACCCAAGCAGAACATTCAGCTTCTCTCCGCTTTCCGCACCGCTTCCCGGCTTACTCTCGATTCCCGAACGGGTATAGAGGTAGCTCAGAATGCCTTTGATCATGGCGTCATAGCCTGTGATATGCGAACCTACGAAGCTTGGTGTGTTGCAGAAAGCTACCGGGTATTCTTCACTGATCACCCCTTTGATCCGGGCATTGCCGATAAAAGAGTTGAGGTCATCCCCGATAACCTCAGCCATACAGGTGGTACAGATGGCAACCATCTCCGGTTTGTACAGCGCGACACTGTTCTCCAGACCGTCGATCAGGTTGTTCATTCCGCCGAATACGGCCGCATCCTCGGTCATTGAAGTGGAAACGGATGGCGTGGGTTCTTTAAAGTGACGGCTGAGATGGCTGCGGAAGTAGGCGTTGCAGCCCTGCGAGCCGTGTACAAACGGCAGTGTTTTCTCAAACCCGAGCGCGGCCATTACGGAACCCAGCGGCTGGCAGGCTTTATGCGGATTGATGACCACATTCTGGCGGCTGAAGTTCTTTTCCATATACTCAGCAGATTTGGAGTAAGCGAGTGCTTCAGCAGTTTCCTGCTCGCTGCAAGGCGCTTCGAACTGTTTCTTGTTCTCCCGCTGCTGAACATAACGTTCTTCTTTAAACAAGCTGGTATTATCTTTAATGTTCAGATCGTCCTTGCTCATATGCTCGCCTCCTCTGGCTGGATTTTGGATTTCCGGGTTACCAGATCCCATACCGGGCTGTTCACAGTCATATCCATGTCCTTGGCAAAAACCTTAAAGCCGTCGAAGCCATGATACGGGCCGCTGTAATCCCAGGAGTGCATCTGGCGGAACGGAACACCCATTTTGTGATACACATACTTCTCTTTGACACCCGAACCTACCAGATCAATGTTCATTCTCTGGGTGAGCTCCTCCAGCTCATAGGCTGTAGGGTCATCCATAATGATCGTTCCTTCCTGCAGCATCGGAAGCATCTTCTCATAGTCATCCTTATGGGCGAATTCGTAACCGGAAGCTACAATATCCATCCCCAGATCTTCATACGCTCCGATGGTATGGCGGGAACGCAATCCGCCGATCATCAGCATGACCGTTTTGTTCTCCAGACGGGGTCTGAATTTATGGATAATGGCATCCATCACCGGTTTATATTTGGCAATCATTCTCTCGCAGTTTTCCTGAATCGTAGCATCGAACAGGGCTGCAATCGCCCGCAGACTCTCATAGGTCTTGGTCGGTCCGAAGAAGTTGTATTCCAGCCAAGGAATACCGTAGGCCTTCTCCATATGATCCACCATGTAGTTCATCGAACGATGGCAGTGAATCAGGTTCAGCTTTGCCTTGTGGGCTACTTCCAGCTCATTGAGGGAACCGTCACCGGACCACTGTGCAATTACGCGCAGGCCCATCTCTTCCAGCAGGATGCGGGATGCCCAGGCATCACCGCCGATATTATAGTCGCCGATAATGTTGACATCATACGGACCGGTCTCCGCCAGTTCGGCACGGCCCATAACGAAATCGCGGATTGCATCGTTCGCGATATGGTGACCCAGCGATTGGCTGACCCCCCGGAACCCTTCGCAGCGCACGGGAACAATCGGCATATCCAGCTCTTTGGACATCTTTTTGGATACCGCTTCAATATCATCACCGATCAGACCGACCGGGCATTCGGATTGAACCGAGATCCCTTTGGCCAGCGGGAACATTTCGGTAATTTCACGCATGATTACGGCCAGCTTCTTATCCCCGCCGAAGACAATATCCGTCTCCTGAAAGTCACTGGTGATCTGCATAGCCGTAAAATTATCAATACCCAGCGTCCCGTTCGCAAAGTTACGGCGTGAGCCCCAGCTGTATTGTCCGCAGCCGACAGGTCCGTGACTGATGTGAACCATATCCTTGATCGGGCCCCATACTACCCCTTTGGAACCTGCATATGCGCAGCCGCGCGGGGTCATCACACCCGGACGGGATTTAATGTTGGACTTGACTGCGCAAGTACCGCAATCTATTGCATTATCTGTAGCAACCTGGAAATGCTTCTCGCGGTCTTTCTTCGCTTTTTTCGGGTAAGCTTCCAGAACTTCTTCTACCAGTTTTTTATTTTCTTCGATATTCAGTCCCATGTATTGACCCTCCTTTTCTTGATGCAGGACGTCTAAGCCGCCTGCGTGGCTAATACCACCTGAGATGATCCGGCGAAGGCCGTCTCTCCACTCCCGTTCACCGGATCACTCTGTAGATTACGGCTTAGAGTCTTATTGACCGGAAGCCTGCAGCTTCTTGATTGCAGCTTCTTCATCTTCGATGATGCCGAATTCCATCAGCAGCTCTTCCAGCTCTTCCATGGAAATCGGAGTAGGGATGGTCAGCATTTTGTTATTGAGGATTTTCTCAGCCAGCGTTTCATATTCCTTCGCCTGCTGATGGGTAGGATTATATTGGGCAACAGTCATCCTGCGCAGCTCGGCATGCTGAACGATGTTATCGCGTGGCACAAAGTGAATCATCTGTGTGTTC
Organism: Paenibacillus sp. IHB B 3415; assembly: GCF_000802655.2. Lineage (NCBI taxonomy): Bacteria > Bacillati > Bacillota > Bacilli > Caryophanales > Paenibacillaceae > Paenibacillus > Paenibacillus sp. IHB B 3415. The sequence continues at coordinate 33,517 of NZ_JUEI01000021.1, forward strand.
AGACGGCGGGCCAATTCCATAATCAGCTCATCTTCACGGTCCGTGTTACGGCTGTTGCAGATCAGGCCGCCCAGTCTTACACCGCCGCTGGTAGCATATTTCAGGATACCGCGGGCGATATTGTTCGCTGCATACATCGCCATCATCTCACCGGAACAGACAATGTAGATCTCTTGCGCCTTGCCTTCGCGGATTGGCATTGCGAAACCGCCGCATACAACGTCACCAAGTACGTCATAGGATACGAAGTCCAGATCCTGATAGGCACCTTCCTGTTCCAGGAAGTTAATGGCTGTGATGATCCCGCGTCCTGCGCAGCCTACACCCGGTTCAGGTCCGCCGCATTCTACGTTGATAATGTCGCCGAAACCTGTCTGCAATACATCTTCAAGTTCAAGATCCTCTACCGAGCCAAGTTCAGCCGCCAGTTCAAGCACGGAGTTCTGGGCTTTCGTGTTCAGGATCAGACGGGTAGAGTCTGCCTTAGGATCACAGCCAACGATCATTATTCTTTGTCCGAATTTTGTAGCCAGCTGAGCCAGGGTGTTTTGTGAAGTTGTCGATTTACCGATACCGCCTTTACCGTAGAAAGCTATTTGTCTCATTGTTCATCATCCCTTCGAAATGTTTATATTTTCAAAATAAGAGCTGTACTTGACGCTTTCGAGAATGGCTTCCTGTATTCCGCCTTTACGGACGAGCGGCAATACTCCAATTTTGTTCAGACTGGCCCGGGGAGCATCCCCGATACCTGAGCAGAGAAGAATGCGGCAATCACTTAGAATAGAGATGATTTCTTGCAGCGTGGCGGTTTTGTCACCGTTACAGTCTGCTTTGCCATGACAATAAGCTTGTATCTTGCGGACACCCAGGAGCTGTACATCTGCGCCGTCAGTGTCGTAAATCAGAAACTCAGTGGCATGACCGAAATGCTGATTCACCTTATCGCCGCCTCTAGTGGCAACTGCGACTCTGGTCTTCGGCCCGCCTGCCTGAATGCGCCTGGCCTGTTTGGCTTTGACGCGCTCGCGGATTTTGGAATCCAGCTCACTCTGGAACATTGCCCTGGCCTCTTCATTAATGACCGGTTCAGCTTCCATTGCTTCAAGCGGGAAATCCTGATTGCGGTCCTGGCCCAGCAGCCCGATCGCATCCGCCCGGCATTGGCGGCAATGGCGCATGACCTTCATGCCGTCACGGCCGAGCAGCTCCTGCAGGTTAAGCAATTCCTTCGGACGGGGCGCTTTGCGCCCATCCGCTTCATACTGGCTGCCCGGTGCGATAATCAGCGGTGTTACATTATGCAGCGTGGCCCCGAGTTCTTTTACTCTTTGGGACACGGCAGGCAGATGATGATCGTTGACCCCCGGAATCATAATCGAATTCACTTTGACCAGAATCCCCAGCTTCGCCAGCATCTCAAGCCCCAGCAATTGACGGCTGATCAGCAGCTCAGCTGCTTCCCTTCCTTCGTACCGGACCCCTTCATCGAACACCCAGGGATAAATCGCCTGGCCGACATCAGGATCAATGGCATTGATGGTGATGGTGACATGCCGGATGCCAAGCTCGATAATCTCATCCACATGCCGGTACAGCGCAAGTCCGTTGGTACTAAGGCAGAGGGACACGTCTGGCACATACTTCTTGACCCGGGCAAAGGTATCAAATGTCTGCTCCGGATTCGCCAGCGGATCTCCGGGTCCGGCTACACCCACAACCGAGAGCTGCATCAGCTGAGCGGCAACGCCTCTCACCTTGCGTTCTGCCTGCTCCGGCGTAAGCACTTCACTGACCACGCCCGGCCTGCTTTCATTTACACAGTCGAACTTGCGGTTGCAGTAATTGCACTGGATGTTACAGGCGGGAGCAACCGGGATGTGCATCCGGGCATAAAACCGGTGGGCCTCCTCGCTGTAGCAAGGGTGGCGGCTAATCTCCTCCTCCGCTTCACTTGATATACATGACGGCTGCATCATTTCCCACCTCCTAAAAGTTTTGTGAGCTAAGCTTCCCTGACATTCTCATATGCGACAGTCAATTGGCTATCCGCTTAGTTATATGTTATATTTCATAACATCAACCTCGCTTGGCTGCTTTAATTAGTCTCATCATATTTTCATAACCGGGTATCGTCAATTAGGATAAAGCTTGATTTGCCCTTAATTTCCTTATGTTTGCAGTTTCGACATATGGTATGTCAAGTTATATAACTCATACATCCCATGTTTCCGTTTACAAAACAATCATTTCCTGATGATATTTATTCTCATAAGCATTGACAACGCCTCTCAACTCATATATGATATTTTTAGTCAGATACGTAAATCCTAAAATTTCATATATCCCGTAAAGGGGAGTAGCTGTTAGATAAAATCGTCAATACGAGAATATGAGGATATTCTCCGGTTTTATCGGCAATTCATTTTGTTAGCGAGACCTTTACCAATCAGGTTACCTTTATTCCAAAGGCTAATCTGTTTGGTAAAGGTCTTTTTTATATAATTTTGGTTACAATAATGGTAATAAGGGTATTTTTTATGAAAAGTATCCAGAGCCACATGAGGAGGAAACAGCAATGGATTGGGGATTATTATTAGAATACGGATGGGTATTGCTCGTTCTGGTCGCACTGGAAGGGCTGCTTGCCGCAGACAACGCACTTGTATTGGCAATCATGGTTAAACATCTTCCTGATGAGGAACGTAAGAAGGCGCTCTTTTACGGATTGGCAGGAGCGTTTGTGTTCCGGTTTGGATCACTTTTCGTCATCTCTTATCTGGTCGACATCTGGCAGGTACAAGCTATCGGCGCAATTTATCTGTTATTTATCGCGGGGAATCACATCTTCCGAAAAGTGTTGTTCAAGAAACCGGTCACGGATGAAGCAGCTGAAAGCGGCACTTCCGGGGCCGTCAACAAGAAGAAATCCAGTTTCTGGTTCACCGTACTTAAGGTTGAGATTGCAGATATCGCCTTTGCAGTAGACTCCATCCTTGCAGCTGTCGCCCTCGCCGTTGCTCTTCCGCCAAGCGGAATCGGCCACATTGGCGGACTTGACGGCGGACAGTTCCTGGTAATCTTTGCGGGCGGATTCATCGGCCTGGTCATTATGCGGTTTGCCGCTTCTTTCTTCGTCAAATTGCTCCACACACGTCCAGGTCTCGAAATTGCCGCCTTCTTCATTGTCGGCTGGGTAGGGGTTAAGCTTGCCGTCATCACTCTTGCACATCCTTCGCTGGGTGTATTGTCTGAAGACTTCGCGCATAGCACCTGGTGGAAACTGACCTTCTACGTGGTTCTGATTATTATTGCGGCTACAGGCTGGTTCATGAGCAGCATCAAGACCGAAGAAAATGTCGGCGAGAATCCTGTCAAGGAAGTCGACAAACAGCTCGGCAAATAAGCTTCTCCACTTCATAATGCGACGTCAAAAAGCCCGTTCCCGCCATAGTGGCGGAAACGGGCTTTGCTGTGCTCCATTCTCTATTGGCCGATCACCTGATCGGTTCTGCCCTGCAGCTCTACAAGCTTCATGATCACATTAGCTGCCTGCGCTTTGGTTACAATCTGCTGTGGATTGAACTTCCCGTTCTCTCCCTGCAGCAATCCCAGCTTTACAGCCAGCGCTACTGCCCCTTTATCCTGAATTGCCGCATTGTCACTGAAGCCGGTTATGACAGAATCATTACCCAGAAAAGCTGAAAGCTTATCGTACTTCAGGAAGGAGGCTAGCAGAACAGCAAGCTGTTCGCGGCTTAACTTACTCTCAGGCTGCAGCGCAGCCTCTCTGCTGATCCATTCACGCTCTGCCGCATAGCTAACGGCTTCATAATAAGGGCTGTCCGGACTCACTCCAGCCACGGCTTTAGGTTCAGAACCATTCGAATATCCTGCATAATAAGGTGTTGAGGATCTGGCAATCAGGGTGAACCAGTCTCCGGCCGTTATCTCCTGGTCCGGATTCACCTTCTTATCCGCATCTACACTCAGCACGCCATATTTCAGCAGCTCGGTCAGTGCCTGCTCTGCTGCATGCCCCTTAAGATCAACTGCCTCCGCTCCACTCCGTGACTGCAACGGGCTCTCGTAGGTCGTGACCCATTCCTTAGTTTGCGCGTCCAGTACCTTATAGGTATCCTGAGAATCTGCCGGTGTCGGAGCGTATACCAGCTTAACTGCCGGTTCAACATACTTATTGTCTATATTATATCCGCCTAAACTGCTGTACTGCAGTTTAAGATCATATCGGCCGAGATAGCTCTGAAGTGCTTCCGCCCCGGAAACTGCCGGAACAGGCTTGTCTTTGAGCGCTTCATAACCGGTGCTGCCTGTATTCATGTAGCTTAGCAGTCTGCCGTAAACATCCATTGTCATGACTATATTACTGTCACTAACCGGAATACCCTGATAATAGCGCACGAACTGGTAACGGTACCCCTTCCCGTCCTCAAGGATACTCCACTTCCCTCCATGCTCAGCCAGCTTAAGACTTCCGCTGGCCTTAGGATACAGACGGTTGATAAGCTCTATCGCCCTCTCCTTGGATTGTGCCTGCGTCAGTTTGATTCCGCCTGCAGGTGCAGGCTGTTCCTTCAATTCCTGGCCTCCATACTGATCCAGCTGGAATTGAATGATTTCTCCGGTACTGGAGTCTACTTCAGCATAAGTACGCTCCTGCATTGCCATATTCGCAGCCGTGCGGCTTGCTTCCCAGGATAATCTCCAGAGCTTTTGCTTATCATTCTGGGAATTCACGCCAGAGTTCTGGCCTGAAAGCTTGCGTTCTGCAGGAATCGCAGCGACCTGCTGTACCAGCTTCGCCGCTGCAGCTGCGGTCAGCCCGGCGGCGCTTGCCGGCTGGAAAGCATTCTTCCGCTCTGGAACCGCCTCATAAGTGACAGCTGCCGTAATTGCCTCGCCTTCGTTATCTATGCTTTTGCCAGTCTGGGCATCTACAAGGGACAGGGACTCACTCTCAGGGCGCCACCCCAGAATCCAGCGCACTGCTGCGCCATCTTTATATAGAGGGATATAATAGAGTCCCACCTTAAAGTTCCCAGCAAATTGCTTGCTTGCTGATTCCGGGGAGACCGCCGGCTTCGCTGACGGATACACTCCGTCTGTAGCCGGTTTGCTGAATTGAACGATATTCCCGTTTCCATCGACGGCGATGTTCAGCATATCCGCTGCCGAGGGAAGCCCGTTTCTCAAGATTCTGAACGGAAATCTATATTCAAACATACCAAAGAGTGCGTCCCTGCCCATATAAGTCTGGTCGTTATCATCCAGTACAAGGTCCTTGGCTGCCAGGGATGGTGCGGCCGCGGCAATAAAGCTGCGGGCTTTCGCCAGCGCCTCCTCCCGTGAGAATTCCGGAGGGTAAAAGGCATTCTCCCTCAACATAGGATAAGAAATATACGTATTAACCAGATCACCTGTCATCGCATCGACCAAACTGGAGAACCCGTAACCTGAGCTGCCCAGCTGGTACTGCCACTGGACATTCCACACCATCTGGTTCCCGGAAGGAGGGTAAGAATCCGTGCCAAGCCGTACATTGGATACCGTCGCTTCCTTCAGAACGGGAAACCACTCTCTTAGCTTGGCAATGGCCTGCTCCTGTGTGATTTTGGCCTTGGCCGGGTCCGGGGCTGCGGAATTGGCGGCCTGTCCGGCAGCTGCTGTGGAGAGAGGCACCATTACCGAAGTGTAGCTGGAATCCGCAGCAGCCAGCCCGCCAGGCAGCAGTAATGCAAGCGCTACCGAAGTAATCAGGGCTGTCCGGGCGGTTTGCTGAATAAATTGATTACGTTTACTGTTCAAAACATTTCATCCTCCTCAAATAAGTAACATGGATATTCTAATTATAATTATATTTAGATATATTTACCATGTTATATTTGCGACAGGAAATTACAGCATTCTCAAACAAAAGAAACGGGCACCGTCCTTATGCGGACAATACCCGTTTGCAGACTACCGCCGCCACTTCATAAACCGGTAATCCAGCAGATCCACCAGCAGGAAAAGGACAAAGCCTACCAGACTGAACAACATAATTCCCGCATACATCTCCGGATAATCCAGCCGCAGCCAGGCATCCATAATGAAGAAGCCCATGCCATGCTCCGTACCGTAAATTTCGGTGAAGAACAGCACCGATATTGCCGTTCCAAGGGAGATACGAATGGTGCTGAGAATGACCGACAATGCGCCGGGGAGCGTCACATTCCAGAACTTCTGCATTGAGCTGGCGCCGATGCTCGTAAGAACATCATATGTACTCTCAGGGATCGCCTTCACACCATCACGTACGGATATGATTACCTGGAACAGCAGGATCAGCATGATCATCAGCACTTTGGAGGTCTCTCCGAGGCCGAAGAACAGCATCACTACAGGCAATAGCGCAATCTTGGGAATCGGATAGGTCAGATACACTACCGGATCCAGCAGCCTGTTCCAGAGTGGAGAGCGGCCCATCAGCAGGCCTACCATCAGTCCGAGCAGCAGCGCCAGCAGCACACCCTCGAAGATCCGGAGCAGGCTGTAGCCGACGTTCAGCGCCACATCACGCGCGCCTAAATGAAACATAGCTTCATAGACTGCACCCGGACTTGGCAGAATGGAATGATTCATCAGCAGATAGGCTATATACCAGATTACATTCATGCCCGCAAAAACTAACAGCAGCCGCAGCAGGTGAGGGAGATGCCGTTTTTTCACCATTTCTCCATCATTACCTTTCTGATTCTCTTACTCTGCTCGAAATACTCATCGCTCTCCCGCTTGTCCACATGCTTCATTGCAAACACAGCGGAGTTATCGAGAATCTCCGGCGGCTCCTGTTGCCCGGGCAGCATCACGATAATCTTCTGTCCCAGGAGAATCGCTTCTTCTATGTCATGGGTGACGAACAGCGTGGTTGCCGGATGAGCCTGCCAGTTGTCGATAAAAATCTGCTGCAGCCCTTCCCGCGTAATGGCATCCAGCGCTGAGAATGGCTCATCCAGCAGCAGAAGGGTCGGCAAAATGGCGAACGCGCGGGCAATTGCCACCCGCTGCTGCTGCCCGCCGCTGAGCGAGAGCGGAAACCGTCCAGCCAGCTGGGCTATCCCCATGGACTCAAGCCAACGCACGATTTGCCTGTCCTGCTCCTGCTTATTTTTGCTCACGCCGCCGGAGCGGGCAATTTTCATGGCAATCCGGATGTTGTCACGGACCGTCTTCCAGGGCAGCAGCCCATAATTCTGCGGCACCAGCCCGATCAGCGTTTCCTTGTCATGGACGGATCTGCCGTTGAAGAGCAGCTCCCCCTCATACCCCGGCAGCAGTCCGGCAATCGCCCGCAGCAGCGTGGATTTGCCGCTGCCCGAAGGACCGATCACTGTGTATATCCCATGCTCCGGCAGGGTCAGATTCATATCCCCAAGCGCGAGCTGCCCATTGGTGTAAGCTACCTGCAGGTTATTAATCCGCAGTCCGCTATTCTTTAAACTGGACATCGGAGATCACTTCTTCAGCCGATATATTTTTGGTGAGCAGTCCTTTTTCACGCGCCCAGGCGAAGGCAGCCTCCACTTCCTTCACATCCACCTGGTAAGCAGGCAGGTATTCCGGCACTTGAATCTCATTCTTCAGGGTGTCCGGATAACCCACTTCCTTGATAATAAGATCGATATATTCCGACTGGTCATGCGTTTTCATATAATCTACAGCTTCATCATAAGCGGCGTACATATCACGGATAGCTTGTCCCTTGGCATCAATCGCACTCTGCGGGAAAGCCAGCACGAACGGGTTAATCCCTGCACTATGGGTCGAGCTTAGGACGCGCAGGCCTGCAGTTTTGCCCATCGTCACGAACGGCTCCGGAAGGACGGCTGCATCAGCTTTATTACTTTTCAGCAGCTCCAGACGGGTTGGAATCTGTGGCACTTCGGTCACTGTAATATCGTCTTCGGTCAGGCCGGCCTGCTTCAGCATCATCGCCACGGTATATTGGGTCGAGGTATTCTTGGACAGAATGACCGTCTTGCCCTTCAGATCCTTAACCTCTTTGACTTCATCATTTCCGGTCAGCAGATCAAATTCACCCGTTGTGGTGCTGGTGATTTTGACATCCAGTCCAGCTTCATTATAGATCGAAATTGCTACGAGATCTGCACTGAGGCCATCCACTTTGCCGGCTTGAAAAGCTACATCGCGGTCCTTGGCGCTCTTGAAGGTCTGGATATCGAGGTTAACCTTATGCTGTTTATCAAAGCCTTGCTCATGAGCAATAATAAACGGAATTGCATCAATCGAAGGCAGCAGTCCAAGCGATATGGTGACCGGCTCAGCCGGAGCTTCCGCAGCATTTCCGGAGCTTGCATTATTGGCATTGCCTGCATTATTCGAATTCCCACAGCCAGCCGCTACCAGACCAACCGCAGCAGTCAACATTACTATTTTCATAAGGTTCTTCCAGTTTTTTCTCTCCATGAATCTTAATTCCTCCGTCTCTTTTCGGTTCATCTTCTTGCTGTTGCTTCGCTTCTGCTTCCGGGAACAGGATCATCCTGTGGTGTAGTACGGCATAGCCCCCTCAGGCCAGAGGTCCATGCGCATTTATTCACATATAGGCATAGAAGTAGAAACGTTCATGCCGCCCTTCAAAGCACGGCACTCGTTTCTATGGATACCGATTCCTATTCTGCTCGCCGGGAAGACCTAAGTAATGCAATTTTACACCCATTGCCCTATTTTGTATATTTATAAATTGAAATAATTCTTGATGTGCGATCACAGGCGGGAAAGCATACGTACCATGAATCCGCCAGGGTTCCGTTCATTTGGCATACCGCAATAAAAAAGCCTTCTTCCATCCCGCAGGATAAAAGAAGGCTCTTGGACATCCTCTGCTTGTGCTACATCTACATTGCCGTACCGGTAACGCTCGTTCCGTTCTTGGTGATTTTGTAATTCACGACTTCGCCGCTCCAGAAATGGAACTTCAGGATCACGTCACCATTGTTCACTTCATTGAAGAACGCCGGCAGCAGACTGATTTCACCCGTGATATAGGAAGGCGTAAACGTATAAGCAAATTCTTTATAAGACGTCCAGTTTTGCGGGCCGGCATTCCCGCCTGAAGCATAAACGGCTTCCATCGTAGCAAGGGTGTCGCCATTGAACACAGCCGGTATTTTAAAAGCACTGGCTGTTCCCTGAACGCTGCTTAACTTTGGCGTATTATAGAGAATTACGTTAAAATTCCAATCCGCTCCTTTGTTGAAGCGGGCCGTCAATACTGCATTGACACCAAGCTTACCGGAAGAAGTCAGGCTGGTGAGCTTCGCTGCTTTGAACGTCAGCTGGTCACCGTTTAGGGTATAATCCGTTCCCTGCACCAGCTGCTGGCTGCCGTATAGAATTGAAGAGAGCGTATTGCCGTTCAGATTCAGCTTAACCGTCACATCCTTGGCTGCGGCACTCTTTTTCAAATGAATGAGATCGCTTTCAGCAGTGGACGAGCGGCCGGTCCAGCTTGCCTTCATCATATTGTAAAGCTGCGGATCGGTCCACTGGAAGGAAGTGCGGCCGAAATGCTGGCCATTGTCCCACAGCATCGGTGTAATTTGCTTGGACTTCAGATAATAAGCCAGGTATTCAAAAAACTTCAGCTTCTCGCCCTGCTCGATCACACCAGTGTTCTTGTCAAAACCAAGCAGCCCATACTCGCCCACAATAACGGGAATGCCTCTGGCGGTAAAGGTGTTATAGACATTAGTAAAGGTAGTCACGATATCGTTCTGCGTATCGTTCTCGAACCTGGTATAACCGGCAATATTGACACTGAACGGCCAGAACCCGTAATAGTGTACAGTCGCGATCAGATTGGAGTCGTTCAGCCTGGTGATGGTCTGGTACAAGGCATCCATCCGGCTCTGCGTCGGTGAAGCTTCCAGCGTGGACAGCACCAGCGGACGGGTGGCATTATTCGCACCGGAGGCTCTGACGATGCCATGGAAAGCCGCATTCAGCTCATCCAGCATCTGAATCGCCTTGGCCTCATCCGTGGTTCCGCCATCGGTGAAACGCGGCTCATTCACGCTCTCGAACATCAGCTTGGTGGAATATCCCTTGAAGCGGTTCGCAATCTGAGTCCAGACCGCCTTATAGCGGGCCAGCACCAGATCATGCTGCTGCTCCATTTTGCTGATCCACAGCCAGGAATCATGGTGAACGTTGATCATGACATACAGATTCTCTGCTACTGCCCAATCAACAACCTGCTGGACACGGGACAAATAGGCCGCATCCACTGTATACGGGGCAGCCGCTCCCGTATGTACATCCCAGGTCACGGGAATCCGGATGCTCTTATAGCCTTGGGCAGCAATCTTCTTGATCAGAGCCTGTGTGACGGCCGGGTTGCCCCAGGAAGTCTCATCGGCTCCGGTCGCATCCAGTGTATTGCCCAGATTCCACCCCGGCTGCATGGCATCTACGTAGGATTGAAGACCCGTGGATGCAGCCGCAGCTGCGGCAGCCTGATCCTGCGGCACCTGTTCTTCAGTTGCAGCAGAGACCATCGGTGTGACCATAGCGAGCAGCAAGACAGCGGTGAAGATGAATGACAGAAACGATTTCTTTTTTGGCATGGATCGTTTATTCCTCCCGGTTTGTTGTGATCGGCTGATGCATAAAATCAGCTTCAGGATTTTTATGCAACCGCTTACCAAAATCAATATAGCATCTTTGCCGATTGGTAAATATCCCAATTATTAGTGTAAAAAACACTCATAATTAGAGATTTTTCTTTGTTCCAGGCAGGAATGCCGCGCTTCAGCTAGTTTGCTCTTTTTCCTCGGCCTGCCCCCCCGTCTTATGCTATAATAATTAAACATAATCCAAAGAGCCCGCTTCTGATGTAATCCATATTTGAGGAGCTGTGACGATGAGCGATCCGATTTTGCAACAGATTCTTACGGAATTACAGGGAATGAAATCTGATCTGAGCGAGGTCAAGTCCGAGCTTGGCACAATGAAGGCTGATATTGACAGCATCAAAGAAGATACGAAGCTGATCCCGCTGATCCAGCAGGCTGTATCCGAAGTCAATGCTGAAGTCATTGCAACCCGGGACACTCTTGAGCGGATAGACAAAACATTAACCGTACATGATGCTACACTGGACATGCTGGCCAGACGTTCTATTGATCAGGAAGCCGCATTGAAACGTATAAAATAAGCTCTCCCTACAGGAATTTGTTATAAGCGGCCGCCATTTCCGGCAGTCGCTTTTTCTTTTACCATTCCTCATTGCCTATTGTCTCTCCCACAAGGACATAATTCCTTTCACAAAGCACAGACCCTCTCCACTTCACACTTTGTACTCTTTTGTTGTCTATTTCACACGGACACACCTTTGATTTTCAACTTATCCGTGTTATAATGAAAGCGTAAACAAAAGTGATTGAAACCCTATTATCCATCGGATTTCATCGCCAAGGAGGATGAATGCAATGCTGGCAGGAATTAAGGAACTGAAGAATTGGGTAACCGGAATGTGGCAGCCTGGGATGGCTTCGGGAGAAGAAGACTACCGGAAAATGGAATACAGCGTAGAGCGTCATTTGCACACACCGCAAACTCCAAGCCCGCTTACTTACGAACAGGAATCACGGATCAAGACTGTCAAATTCCATTAATCTAACCGGATGTATATAGATTGAACTATAGCCCACACTTGAAAATCCACAATAACAAGGCCGCAAGTAACCGGATCATCCGGTTCATGCGGCCTTTTATTTATTTCATGTCCCCTTACGGTCCGTAGAGGCAAAATAAGTACCAGCGATCATAATGATGAGTGCCATAATAAACGAAAAGGGCGGTAAATCGAAATACATGATCAGTGACAGCAGCACTCCTATAAATGGAGAAATGGCATAATAAGCGCTGGTCTTCGCCGCTCCAAGATACCGCTGTGCATATATGTACAAATAGATGCTCAGTCCATAAGCAACAAATCCCAGCAGCAACGCAGCAAAGATATACCCGATGCGATCTGTAGTTTCTCCGAGAATGAGTGAGATGACAAGTGAGCCTAACCCTGAACCGAACCCTTTGATCACTACAACCTGTAGCGGGTCTTTGGCGGACAGCTTGGAGGTCAGATTATTCTCAAGTCCCCAGCAAACAGCTGCAAGCAGCACAAATATTGAACCCCACGATAATGAAATACTGCCGAAATCCTCGACAGAAAGGATCATACTGGCAGCTGTAATGAGGATAACCGCCAGCCACAATCTTGAATTAATCGACTCCTTGAACAGCAGAAGGGCAATCAGCGCGGTTGCGACAATCTCAAAGTTATTGAGGAGTGAGACCGTTGCAGGAGTAGTCACCGTTAGTCCGATCATCAGGAAGATAGGAGCGGCGATATCCAAGACAACCATCCCGGCTGTAAAAGGCAGCTCTTGCCTGGTCAGCCGCATTTCCCTCTTCTCTACTTCTCTTCTGGAACGAAACCACCCGATGACCGACATCCCCATACCTGCACCCAGATACAGAAGCGCAGCCATCATCGTTGGCGGAACTTCCTTTAATAGCTCTTTGGATACCGGCGTGCTGATTGCATATAGTGCAGCCGCGAGGATCGCCCAAATGACCGCAGTTCTTTGCTTTGTTGCCAATGGAATTCCCCATATCCTATAGTATAAAACCGTCTTAAACATCTATACCCAGTATCCCCCCTGGGGGGATATGTGTCAAACTAAATATCAAGCGCTGCATGATATCCCTGATAAATTGCAGTAGTGATCGTTGACGCTTTTACACAGTCCCCGATCTGAGCCACATAAGGAGCACAATCAATTAACTCATCTACGATATCTCTTCTTGCCCGTTGTCCAAGTGCACAAATTACGGAGGTTCCCGGAATCAGCTGCTCTTCCCCGCTTGGATTCAGGCAAACTACGCCCTCTGGCGTAACACATAACCCTTTATATCCCAGATGAACCTTAATATTCAGCTTGTCGATCTCCTTCAGCATAATCGGGCGATGTCTGATATTGGCATCCGGTGCCAGCTCAGTTCTCATCTCAACCAAATGCACCGTTTTGCCTTCCTGGGCAAGGTGAATCGCTGCTTCACTGCCCGCCAGTCCGCCTCCCAGTACAACCACACTATCGGTAACCTTATCTTTCTCCAGATAGTAGTCATTAACTACAACTACATTATCACCATCAAGTCCCGGGATTGGCGGAACAATGGCCGCGGAACCGACGGCTATAATTAACGCATCCACATTTTCATTATCAACATACGCTTGGGTCACAGGTGTATTTAGACGGATCTCGACGCCTGCGTCTTTGGCTAATTTCCCGAGAGTAACTCCCAGCTCATACATCTCATATTTGAAGGGCAGCGCCTGCTCTCCCCGCAGAATACCGCCCACATCATCTGACTTCTCACATAAAATGACCTGATGTCCGCGTTTGGCAGCAGTCATCGCCGCATACAGCCCGCCGGGGCCAGCACCCGCTACCAGAACCTTACGCGGATTAGCCGAAGGATAAATTTCTGTCCCGTCCATTTCACGCCCGATTAACGGATTCACCGTACAGCGTCTTGTAGAGGTCTCTGCACGCTCCGCCATACAGGTGAAGCATCTCAGACATTTAATAATGTCCTCGTCACGGTTGCTCATGACCTTCCGGGGCAGCTCTGGATCAGCCAGCAATGCGCGGGCCATCTCAACCACATCCGCCTGACCGCTCGCAATGATCTCTTCCATCTGAGCCGGGTCATTTAAACCGCCGACCGTAGCAACGGGGACACTTACATGCTTCTTGATCTCTGCTGCCAGATACACATTACTGCCATGCGGCAAGAACATCGACGGATGGGTGATTCCGAAGCCGGTCTGATACGTGCCCGCAGATACATGCAGCAGGTCGACTCTTGATTCGACAAGCTTGGCAATTTCAATACCTTCAGTAAGGTCATATCCGCCTTCAAACAACTCCGAACCGCTTATTCTGAACTCGATAGGGAAGCCAGGGCCTACGGCGTTGCGGACACTGTCAAGAACCTCCTGGGCAAACCGTACCCGGTTCTCCAAAGTTCCGCCATACTTGTCGGTTCTACGGTTGAAGTACGGAGAAAAGAACTGATTGATCAGCCAGCCATGTCCGCCATGGACCATAATCATCTCATAACCGGCTCTCTTAGCCAGTCCGGCACATCTGCCATAGGCTGCTACGATGTCATCAATTAGTGCTTGTGTAAGCTCCTTCACTTCCCTGCCGTCTGGGCGTACTCCGGGGCTGGGCCCCCACTGGGCCAATTCCTGCTTCTTATTCTTGTCCGTCAGATATGTACCGGCATACTGTCCGGAATGGGATAGCTCCACACTCGCAATAGCTCCGTGACGGCGGATGGCATCTGCAGTATAAGTAAAGCTGGCAAGAGAATCTACAGTTCCCAGGTCCAGATGGTACATATGGGAGGCTTCGGTTTCGGGATGTACAACAACTTCACTGACTGTAACTGAGGCAGCGCCGCCTTTAGCTCTTAATTCATAGAACGCTGTGGATTTGGGTCCAATCGTACAGTCTGCTGTAATATCGGTTCCGCCCATAGGAGAGCCAAACATTCTATTTCTGAAGGTTACATTACCTATTGTGATGGGTTTAGACAGGTTCGGATATTTTCTATGCATGATTTCATTCTCCTTCTCTCTACATTGCTTCTGTTCTTTATATACTAGCTTCCTGAGGCTTAGCAGCAGTTCTCGCCTGATATTTGACAGCCCACTTATAGACAAAGGTCAGGATAATTCCGGTGATGCCAAAGATGGCCGCAATCACAAAGGCTCTCTGATAGCTGCCGTCTGCACTGTACACATTCTTCATAATGGACGGGCCAAAATAGCCCGCTAATGCAAAGCCGATAAACATAATTCCATAATTCACACTATTATTCTTGGCACCGAACTGATCTGCAGTAAATCCGGGGAATACGCCCATCAGGGAGCCAAAGCTTAAGCCGATCACAGAAATACCGATATAGAAGGTCGCCACACTATTAGCTCCTGAAATATACAGCAGGGTGAGCCCCACTACAGATAAGAGTGAAGCAAAGGTGAGCGTGTTGATCCGGCCGATTTTGTCAGAAATATAGCCCGCCAGGATGCGTCCGCCCGTGTTGAATAGAGCCAGTACAGAAACCACAGTCGTTGCCGCTGCCGCAGACAGGCCAACCATTTTTTGAGCGATAGGTGAAGCTTGTGAGGTACACATTAGTCCGGCAAAAGCACCGCTGATTAATAACAGGATCATTACATAGAATAGTGGACTTGCCAGCATGCCTTTCCAGTCTTTGTCGCTTTTTAAAGAACGGCCAGTACCCGGCAACTTGGGTGTCCAGCCTGCCGGAACGAAATCCGACGGACATTTCTCAATGAAGAAAGAAGCGGAGCAGATGATAAGAAGAAATGCGCTGCCGATGATTAAGAATGCTGATTTCACTCCAGACGAGCTAATCAAGCCATTGGCAATTGGAGGGATGATGACCGAGCTTAATCCATAGGCAGCAGTGGTTACTCCGCCAACCAATCCCCGTTTGTCAGGGAAGAACTTGATGGAGTTACTGATAGTGCAGCCGTAGACCATGCCAGTTCCAAGGCCAAGAACGATGCCGTACGTAAGGACCAGGAAGCTAACCGAGGTTGCAAACCCGGACAATATCATCCCGCCCCCGAATAACAGGCCACCTACCAGAATTACCCGCTTAGGTCCGAATCTGTCATTAATCCATCCGCCTGAAATCATCGTAATTGGACCGACTGAATTGGTAATCGTAAAAGCGATAGCCAAATCCCCCGGCGTTAAGCTGAGTCCTGTCAGCCCGCTCAAATACGCTGCCATCGGGGCAGCAAACACACTCCAGGCGTAGATTGAGCCAATACACAGGTTAATAAAGCAGCTCGCAATCAGAATAATCCATCTCTTCTTTGTAAGTTCCACTGCAATCTTCTTCTCCTTCATCAATCGTATTGTGAATTTATTCACATCTAATCCGATTTCATATTAGCACAGGCTCTTATTTATATCAATACAAACATGTATATTTTTATATGTTTAATAAAACATGTTTATTTGCATATGTAACAAATGTTATTGTCGACTGGCTAAATATGCTATACTAGCGAAGTAGAAAATGACGAATATGTATAGGAAGCGAAGCTTATGAGAACTTTGAAATACGCAATTTTGGGGTTATTAAACAAAGAGCCAATGACTGGCTATGATATAGGTAAGGAATTCGGCAAGGATTTAGGTGAGTTCTGGAATGCCAAGCACAGTCAGATCTATCCGGAATTAAAAAAGCTGCTGGATGAGGGACTTATTGTATTCGAGATCCAAATTAGCGGAGAAATACTGGAGAAAAAACTGTATTCGATTACGGAGCAGGGCAAGAAAGCTTTTTTGCAATGGCTGAAAAAAGAAGAGCCGCTTGAGCCTACGCCTAAAGATGTGTTCCGGCTGAGAATGTACTTCTCCAATAATCTGGATATAGCCACCCGGATTCATCTATTGGAGCATCAGCTGCATCAGCATCAGGAGAGACTGAAGCATTTAAGCAGGAATAAAGAGCGGTATGACAGCATCCCCCCACTCGACAGCGATAATTTCGGTGATTATCTTGTGCTGGATGGCGCAATTCTGCGCGAGACGGTAACGATAGAGTGGCTGGAGAATTTCATAGCCCACTGCAAGCAATAAACAAACAAGTAGAAACGGCTTTGCCGTCCTTTTATAGGACGGTACCTTTTCAGCGAGAAAGATAAGGAACATTTATTGCGCGAAGCATATAAATTCTTATCTTTTTAAAAAGCATAAAGATTCGAGATTTTGTCACCTCGGATCTTTATGCTTATTTTGGTTAAAATACTCTTTTCAACCAGTCGAGGACAGTCTCCACTGCTTCCAGATACCGCTGCCCTACGAGTACACCGGTATGGGTAGTGTTCCACAGGCCTTTATATTCTGCATGAAAATGCTCTGCGTTCACTTTGCCCCGGCGGTCGTCCTCCGCACTGTTAACAGCATGGATAACCAGACAAGGGCAAGTAATGGACCGGCTGTCTACCGGGATTCCGTCCGCACCGTAATGATAAGAAAAAGCGCTAAACGCCTTGGAGGACTCCATAGTCAGATACTTTCTTTGAAAAGCTATATCCTCTGCCGATTCATCTATGCCCGTCAGCTCCTCACGAACCGGAGCAGGCACTACGAGGCCAGGTTGTGTCCGGACGATGTCCCGGTAAGGCACCCGGTCATGAACCTCCTTACAAATACTTGAATCGATCAGCACGAGCCCGGCCGGATCTGCCGTTTCCGCCAGCTTTTGGCTTAGAATCCCGCCCATGCTGAACCCGATCACAATAGGCGGAGCCCCGCACTCAGCGATAACCTCGCTTATATCCTCCAGATAGTCCCCGAAGGTTATCTCCGTCATATCCAGCACCCGGCTTCTGTAATGACTTCTCAGATTCATGACATAACAGGTCCAGCCTTCACGGATAAAATGGGGAATGTATTTGCTCCACATCCAGCTTCCGGTAAAGGCACCATGCACGAATAGTAAAGGAGGCCTGCGGTCAGCGTCTTCTGGAAGGTTCCTTCCTGCAAATATCTGCAGATACAGATCGTTCTCTCCGATGTATTTCTCTGTATGCGGCGGCAATTCTGCCGTGTAATCTCTCACGGGTATGTCCTCCTCAATATTTTAGTTTGATATAAAACTATATAATATATTTTTTAGAAGTTGTTATTAATTTTGCTTAAAATGCTCAGCAGCGCTTCCTTCTCCTGTTCGGTGACATTGAGGTAAAACTGCTCCAGCATGTCTGCGGATATCGCCTCAAAAACCGTTTCCAGCTCCCTTCCCTTCCCCGTCAGAGCAACGTACACAAACCTGGTGTCCTCCTTCTCCCTTTCTTTCGTCACCATGCCAAGCCGGACCAGCTTATCAACCAGTGCCGTGACGGTCGATTTGTCTTTATTAATTTTGGCGGAGATCTCTGCCATAGTAAGCCTAGGCTTCTGCAGCAGCGCATAAATAATGTCCCCGTGCGAGGTGCCGATACCTTCCAGTCCCTGCTTCACCATCTCTGCAACAATGAACCGGTTAACCTTCTCTCTGATCTTGGAGATCAATGAAATAACATCTCTAGTTTCCATACAGGAATTATAGTTTGATATCAAACCATTGTCAATGGCGGGCATTCTATACAGCGGTGCATCGCAGGTTCACTCTTCGTTTGACTTAGTTTCCAGCAACACCACATCTTCACCCTGCTGCTGTCGGATTGTAATATTGGCTCTGCCCCATGAACACATTACATCAATCAATTCATTGGCTGTAGTTCCATATTCCGTTATATAATATTCGACTTTGGGCGGCATTTGATTATAGACATGTCTGCCGATTATTCCGTCTCTTTCAAGTTCGCGAAGCTGCTGGATCAGTACCTTTTGCGAGATCCCCGGGATATTGCGCTGTAATTCGCTTGTCCTTTTCTCACCCGATATTAGATTACATATGATCAACGATTTCCACTTTCCTCCGAGAATTTCAAGCGTTGCTTCTATGCCTAAACGATATTGTTTCATACCTGCCACCTCCTGCTCTAATGATTTCTATCTTGCCATATAACGATCCGAAGTCCAATGCACACTTTGAGGTAACCATGTTACTTTATTGTGTGTATTTACATTTTTACTGGCTTCCAAAATAATATAAACAGCTGCACCAAACCAATATCCGCCGGAAAGGTGATTAAATATGAAAACCCTTGTGATCCTAGCGCATCCTAATATTGAAGATTCTAGAGTAAACAAAAGATGGAAACAAGAGCTGCTTTATCATACAGATGAAGTTACGGTCCATGAGATTTATAAGGAGTACCCGGACTGGAGCATTGATGTTCCGAAAGAGCAAGGTTTACTCGAAGCACACAGCCAAATTATTTTTCAACTCCCTTTATATTGGTATAGTTACCCGCCTTTACTGAAAAAGTGGCTAGATGACGTCTTCACTCACGGCTGGGCGTATGGCTCAAACGGGAATAAGCTGAGAGGAAAGAAGCTGGGGATAGCTATGTCCATTGGGGATAAGCAGGAAAATTACCTGCCTGCCGGTTCCGTTTCTTTTACTGTAGATGAGGTTATAGCCCCTTTTAAAGCCAGTGCCGTGCATGTGGGTGCGATCGCATTACCCTATTTCGCGGTCTTCGGAGCCTCCTTTCAGGCGAGTGATGAAGAAATCAATCAGAGCGCAGCAGACTACTTCCAATATATTATTGAGAATAGATAATTCTCACAGACCTCACTTGTTCCTTTTGTGAAAATCCTGCCCAAAATACAACATTCCCCTACTCATCTCGGCCATAATCCAGAATTGTTGTATAAAAGGCAGGATTTCTCTTCCTCCAAGCGGCTTAACGGGATAATTCTTGCATTTTATACAACAATCCTATGGAATCCCCTGATATCTAGGTCTCAGAGTTGCAATATGTACAACATTACTGCAAGTATGGTGTGAAAAAACCTTCCCTCACCCCAAAGGGTAAAGGAAGGTTTAACGCATCGCCCCAGAAGACGGCAGCTATACTTTCAACTCGTCAAGGCAGCTATTCCCGTTTCTTCCCCACTGCGCCAAGATAGATAACAAACTCCTCATCGCCGTCTAACTCTAAAACCTCATCAATCAGCTTCTGATCATAGATGCCAATGGCGCAGGCACCTGCACCAATGGATTCGCTGGCTAAATACAGGTTCTGGCAGACATGTCCTACATCGATGAGGATTTTTTTATGAGCGGAAATATCATATTTCCATTCGGAGCGGTAGGGCGTGGTACTCCAGGCAAACAGCACGGAAGCCTTGCGGGCAAAGTTAGGGACAAAGGGCTGATCCAAAGTGATCGCATCAATCTTCTGTTCCAACTGATCTAATTCAAACATAAATAGGATCTTATGCTCGATCGGAAGGTATCTGTAGATCCCTTGCGGAATGCCCTCTACCCGCATAATCATTAAATAGGTTTCAAAGGTGTGTGTCGCCCCA
Organism: Paenibacillus sp. IHB B 3415; assembly: GCF_000802655.2. Lineage (NCBI taxonomy): Bacteria > Bacillati > Bacillota > Bacilli > Caryophanales > Paenibacillaceae > Paenibacillus > Paenibacillus sp. IHB B 3415. The sequence goes on from NZ_JUEI01000021.1 coordinate 53,646, forward strand.
CTGCAGGGCACGGTCCGCAGCGTAAGCCCGTTCTTGCTCATGCCGGTAATCCCTTGGGTAGCCCATAATAAATAGGATAACTCCTCCAGACTTAAAGTATCCGCAGAATAGAAGCGTGTACTTCTTCTTTGCTCGATACAATCAAAAATATTCTCTTTACTCACTACATCTCTGCTAACCTTCGGCAGATCAATAATTAGTGATTCCGGATCAAACGGCTTAACAATTGGCGGCTGGGCAATTCCTTTGATCTTGTCTGTTTTAATATGTTTGAATTCATGAAAATTGGATTTCAGAAAATTTCTTTGTTGTTCATATCTGGTCATAACAAATCCTCCCGGATTAACTTGATAGCTTTAATTTACCACTCCGTCAAAAATAGATTGTGATTTCATTCACTTTTCACATTACAAAAATTAAAATACCAAAAAACCTCCCCCACCCCGAAGGGTAAGGGAAGGCTTAAACGTGTCGTCTGAAGCACGGTCGCTATATTTCCAGCTCCGCAAGCTTGATGAGTCAGGGGAACCGTTTACGCACGGCTTATTACGTTACTGCTTGGCACTGTGCTCTGCCCATATTGTGCTCTGCCGATTATATTCCAGCCTCCGCTTCCAAAGTCAGCCGGTATCCGTTCTTTCCTTCCCTGACAGCAAATCCCCAGGCTTCGGCGGCTTTCCAAGCGGGATCACTCCCCAGCCGGACCTGAAAGGCTTGACAGGCTTCGGCCCGCTTGTGCAATTCTTCATCGGCTCCGGGCAGAGGCGTCCCGGCAACCTTCTGCCGCAATGCTCTCCACAGCTCTACATCCGCCAGGGCTCTTTGCAGCCAGGGCCCTGCCTCTTCCTTAAACTTGGAATTCTCCATTTCAAGTAACCGGTAGGAGACGCTCTCCAGGCGGTCGAAATACAAATCAAGCCTCGGGATATCTTTGCTCTGCAAGGCCTCTTTCAGTTCCTCATACCCGCCGCTATAGAGCTGGCTATTTAGATTCTGGCTGCAGAAGAACATCATATCCTCTGCCAGCTCTCCGGCGAATTCCCGGACCGACAGCTCCCAGGAGAGCTCCGGCATATAACGCTCACTGTTCCACATGTAGTGGGCCATTGTATTCAGTGTAATCTTGGAGCATTCCCATTGAACCATCGGATTCGCTACCACTGCCTGATGCCCGGTCTGACCAAGCTGCGAATAACGTCCGCGAACCGGGTCCAGAAACAGCCGGTCGTAGTCGGCATCATTGACGGGAATGTTATCCCACAGCCACAGCTCATGTCCGTAATAGCTGTAATTATTCCGTGCATCCCTGCTTCCGACTTGCCGGGCGAAGACCGAAGAGCCGGTCCAGAATATCTTGATGTCCGTATGCAGCTTCTCACGGATATCCCGCTTATATTCGGTATCCCAGTTAGACCAGTATTCTGAGGGGCACATCACCAGAGTAACCTTCTGCAATTGACGGCTTAAATAGTCATAGACACGGTTTGCCACATAGGCATGCGCCAGTCCGGAGCGCTCCAGGTAATGGAGGTTCTCCCCTGACAATGCGTAGTCGATGTCGTCCATGAGCAGGGCGAAATGCCGGACACCGATGGCGATCATCGCTCTCAGCTTCGCTTCCAGACTGGCAAAATCGTCTTCACTGCGAAACTGCAGATCGTTCCCCGGACTAATGCAATAATAGAAGTCCACCAGCTGGGCATCGCATTCCTGCTTCAGCTCACGAATCTGGTCAAACATAGCCTCAGGATAAGGCTCACGCCACAGCTCACGGTGATAGGGATCATCCTTGGGAGCATGCATGAAGGCGTTCATGCGGTGAGCAGCCAGATAACGCACAGCATCTATCCGGTCGTCAAAGCTCCACGGCGTGCCATAGAAGCCCTCAATAATGCCGCGGACCGGAAAAGAAGGCTCATCGTGAATTGTAGCCACGGGCAACCGGCACTTACCTTCATCTATACTCAGCAGCCGGTGCAGAGCATCCATCCCATACCTTAGTCCTCTCTTATTGGAGGCAGCTATTGTAATTTTGCCGTCCATACGGATGTCCAGCCGGTAGCCATCCGCCTTAAGCGATCCCTCATATTCAAGCTCCAGCGTGGCATTGCCCGGTGCGGGTGCCTCTCCTTCTTGCGGCGGTTCAATAATTACAATCGGGCCATCCGCAGCAAGCGGCCACTCCCACTTCTGGATCATGGAGAACTTTGAAGTCAGCCCGATTCTCAGCTGCTGCCCTTCCAGCACCAGCTCCTCACCCTGATCGTAGTAGTCCCGGAAGTAATACTGCCGTTCCCGTAGCGGCATAGTCATATTCACGCCTCCTTCAGCCTCACTATATAGCTCATATTGGTTCTCCCGGCTCTCAGGCTTAGGCTTAATCCGTAACCTTCACATTTCCAAACACGGCCTTGCCCCGCGAATCATTCCCCGGATTGCTGAGGGCTATGCCGATATACACCTTGCGTTTCATGGGGATCTGAACCGTTCCGACCGTCTGCCAGCTGCTCCCGTTTGCCGAAATCGACCCTTTGAACGTATTTCCGGTTCTGGTCAGCTTCAGCCATTTCGGAGCCGAGGCGGCCGCAGTATGGTCGGTCATATCGCCTGCGGTTTCAGCACGATACTGGAAGGTCGCCCCATTCCCGGGGGTAAGCATCATATCCGCGTGCCTGGAATTATGGCCCAGCGATTCCCGGATCATAATGCCGGCCTTGGCCCAGCCGTCCAGCCAGCTGGTGGACTGAACCTTAACAATAATCTCCGCATTGCCGCTCACGGGCTGGTATATATAATTCAGCTGATCCGCATTCCCCCAAATATCCGTCGAGCTGCTGCTGAGTGTAAATTGCTTATTGGAAGCATTGTAGGTGGCATTCCCCGGCATGGAACCGATATTCCGCGCCTTCCACACGGCGGGCAGCTGGGCCGGATAATCTTGCTCTACCGGAGCCGTCCAGCCTGGCGTCGGCCAGGTCTCACGTTCATGGATGTTCGCCAGCTCATCTTCCGGCCAGGCCCCGTAGGCAAAGAACGACAAGCGCTTCACGTCCGGATAATTCTCGCGGATGCCTTTGTAGACCTCCTGATATTGATCATCGGTCCAGTCATTATCCAAGGTGGCTACGATATCCGCATCACTGCCGCTGATCCGGTCGCTCGTATCCTTCAGGATGCCGTAGGAAGTGCTGTATACCCAATCACTGTTGAACTCCCAGTCATCGAAGTACGCCATCGGTGCGACAAAGTCGATCTCGTCCTTGAACTTGGCTACATTCTGTCCAACCTCTGTAAATTCCGGCGGCAAAATATACACACCAAGCTGCACATCCGGATTCGAGGATTCAGAGATATCCTCACGGATATCGCCTACATACTGTCCAATTTGTTCGGTTCTCCATTCGTTCCACTGCTGACGCTGCGGCGAATCCGTATCAAAGTCAATGCTGAGCGGCGAATACCCGAACTCCGCCTGATACTTTGCAACCGTATAATCACTGACGTCCATGTTGTAATTGTCGAAGCGGATCCAGTCCAGCACAACGCCGTCTACATCATAATTCTCAATCACTTCCTGAATGATGGAACGCTCATACTGCTGCACTTCATGATGAATTGGATTGACGAAATATTCGTTGCCGTTTGAGCCTGTAAACGGAGTCTGAACCCCGTCCACCAGTGCCTGCATCTGCCATTCATCGTGTGCCAGGAAGGCCTGCTGGTCATGGAACTGGGGAATCCAGGCATGAACCCTGATTCCTGCGGCATGAGCTGCCGTAATGACAGCCTGCAGGGCATCGAAATTCTGGTAGCCCTGGGCAATGGGCGCGATATCACTCTGATAAAATACACTGCCGGACGGAACCTCATCATCTTCATCCTGCTTCACGTTCATGCTGATGACATCGACCCCGTAGCTTGTGGACAGCCCGATGAAATTCTGCACATCCGCCATGTTCTTGAACTGGTTCACGGTCCGTACAATCACTTCCGTCTCAAAAGGGGGATTGCTCTGCTGCTCGGCCTGGGCCGGCAGGGGAAGGGAACCACCCGCTACCGAAGAAACCAACACGATACCCAGCACTGCCATGAACCCCGATCTCAGTGCAAATGTCATATTCTCGCCTCCACATCATAGTCTTATTGAACTTCTATATAGTTTGAACTCAAATTTTTGATATAAGGATAAGTCGCCACTGCGGTGAGTTTTGGACTTCCGGCCGCTGTTGTCCCCAGATTTCCTGATTTAAACCGCAGTTTGCGGTAGAAATCCGGTGACAAAGGCGGTCGCTTCCGCTCCTACAGTTCCAAAATCCCCTCCGTTGCTTCATCCTTCTATAGTTTTATAGTTCAATCTATATAACAAGAATTATTTCGTAGCGTTGATTTTCTTAACATTTTCCTGCCACTTTTCAGTTCTGAACTCAAGCAGCTTATCCAGCCCCGCCTTTTCGGTGTTCTTCTTAGCCGTCTCCAGTGCCGCCAGCACCTCTTCGTCCGACTTCGCCTGAACCATCTGGGCGTAAGCAAGGGTATAGATATCCGCGACATTCTGTGCGATGATGCCGGTCTCCGTATCGGGAAGCGGGTCGGTATTTACGAATTCCGTAATGTCCAGCGCGGTTTGCCAGGTCACTGTGGACTGCGCCACGGTCTCCCATGATTTCTGGTTCGCGGAGAGCAGCGCCTCGAGGCTCATTTTCGCCGTATCAATGAAGGTCGTATTTCCCGCCCAGTTAAAGTCCTCGAATTTCCTCATCGTATCCGTACGCTCGTTAGCAGGAGTGGTCTTGTATTTCTCGTTCGGAATGGGCGCTCCATCCGCGTCCTCTTCATCCCAGTATAAGCCCTTAGGGCCGAAGAACAGCACCTTTTGTCCCTCCGGACCCGTAATCCAGTCAAAGTAAGCGAAGATAGCCTCCGGGTCCTTGGCCTTTTTCGTAATAACACTGACGTTCCAGCCCAGCGTCTCAAAGCCGCTTACAAATACTTTGGTCTTGTCTATGCCGGCTTTATGGATCGGCCAAATAATCTCATAACCGCTGTCCGGATGGCTTGCTGTCAATGCCCGGTGTCCCTCGGCTCCATAAGTAGTAATATTGGATTCAACCATGACCGCTACCCGGCCGGTATTGACCTTCTCTTTGACCGCATCCTGGGTTTGCTGCAGCGCATCCTGCGTAATCAGCCGTTCACGGTACAGCTTATTGATATACAGCACCATCTCCTCGTAAGCGGGATCGTCCAGGATAGATGTCAGCTTGTCGCCTTCCGGATGCCCCATGAGTGTAACGAACTTGCTGGTGGAGTTCTCCCTGAAACCGCCATACATAATTTCCAGACCTGCCCCCTTCTCCCCAACCTCCAGAGGGACTATATCCGGGTACTTGTCTTGCACCATGAGCAAATACTGATATAAGTCATCAAAGGTCTCCAGCGCCGGTCTGCCGAGTGCGTTATAAATATCCTTATTCACCATCCACCCGCCGTTGCCGAATTGCCCGGAGGTATACCAGTTCGGGATTTGATAGATTTGCCCGTCATCTGAACGGAGCAGATTCAGGGTTGATTCCTTCACATATTTCTTGAAGTTCGGATATTTCTCATAATATTCATCCAGTGCAACGAGCTGCCCTGCCTGCACCAGCCGTTCTACTGAGGACCCCCGGTCCGTAAAAATAACATCCGGCAAATCACCGCCAACGATCATCGTGTTGAGCTTTTCTCCGGCTGCTCCTCCGGATTGTATAGGTTCAACCGTAACCTTGCGGTTCTCCTGAATCCACTTGGTCGCCTCGTTCTCCCCCCAGGGTGAGGTCGTAAGCCAATCGTAGTTTCCATAGAAGCTGAAGGTAACGGGCTTGATCCCGCTGCCGTCATCTGTGGCGGCCCCTGTATTCAGATTGTTCTGCGAAGCGTCAGAATTCCCACCTCCGCTGCAGGCCGTGAGCAGAAGCACCAGCGAAGTCAGCAACAGAGCTACCCCTTTCAGGCGTTTGCGCATTCTTTTCCCTTCTTTCTACGTAATATGGACACTGCTATTCTTTCAATGAACCGATCATTACGCCCTTAACAAAGTACTTTTGGAGAAAAGGGTACGTCAGGATAATCGGAATGGTAGCGACCATCATCGTAGCCATAGTCAGTGACTTCGTGGTAATCGTCCGGTTCCGGTTCATATGATCCAGCGCGATCGCATTCGAGGAGCCAATCTGGGTCATAATGTTGGAGTTCATCACCTGCCGCAGCAGAGTCTGTATAGGAAGCAAGTGATCCTTGGTAATATAGATCGCTCCCGTAAACCAGTCGTTCCAGTAACTTACTGCGGTGAATAAAGATATCGTGGCCAGAACCGGGCCGGAGACGGGAATCACGATCCGGAAGAAAATACCGTAGTTGCTGCTGCCGTCGATTTTGGCTGATTCCTCCAGTCCCTCAGGTAAAGCGCTGAAGAAGGTGCGGATGACAATCATGTTCCAGACGCTGATGATGCCGGGGATAATCAGAACCCAAAAGGTGTCCAGCATGCCCAAAGAGCGAATTAATAAGTAACTGGGGATAAGCCCTCCGCTGAAGAACATCGTAATCATGAAGAACACCATATATTGTTTGCGGAAAAGCAAAGTCTTCTTGGACATTCCGTAGGCTAACAGGGCGGTGAAGAAAACGGATAATGCTGTGCCGGCGAGCGTTCTAAGAATGGTGATCAGAAAAGAATTCAGCAGGCGGTCATCCTGAAACACAATATAATAATTCTCCAGGGTAAATGCTCTTGGCAACAGGGTTACACCGCCGAGCGCCGTATCACTGCCCAGATTAAAAGAAATGACTAACGCGTTCCAAAACGGGTACAGCATGAGTAGCGCCAGCAGTGTCAAAAGGATATAAATAGTCCGCTGCATCACTTTGTCGCCCAGGCTTAGTCTCATTGTTCACCTCTCCTAAAAGGTTTATGGAGCATTACTTACAGTCAATACATCGCAATAAAACTTGCACCCGGAAGCATTCGCTATGAGTAGTAGTACCTACCAGAGACTAACATTTGCCCGGCGGGCGATTGTGTTGGCCGTCACCAGCAGAATGATACTGATTACCGCTTTGAACAGCCCTACAGCTGTCGCATAAGAGAATCTGGCATTTAATATCCCAACACGGTACACATAGGTGTCGATAACATCGGAGTAAGGTCGCAGGATCGGATTGGTTGCCAGCAGCAGAATGTCCTCGAAGCCCGCACTGAGCAGACTGCCGATGGCAAGAATCATAAAGATGACAATAATAGGGGTAATGCTGGGGATTGTAATCAGGTGAATTTGCTTAAACCGGCTTGCTCCGTCTATAGAAGCGGCCTCATATAGGGTCGGATCAATGCCTGCTATCGCAGCCAGATAGACAATGCTCCCAAACCCGACTTCCTTCCATACATTTACACTTACCAGAATGGACCAGAAGTACTTGGGTACTGCCAGGAAGTTAATGGGCTCCCCGGCCAGATTGAACCGCTCCAGCACATAGTTCACCGTTCCGTTATCTACGGATAACAGCGAAAATACGAAACCGGATACAATAACCCAGGACAGGAAATAAGGCAGATAGCTGACGGTCTGGATCACGCGTTTAAAGCCCATATGACCGACTTCATTCAGCATCAGCGCAAGCAGAATCGGAGCAGGAAAAGAGATAATCAATTTGAGCAGGCTAATCACAATCGTATTTCGCATCACATTCCAGAACTCCGGGGCCTCGAAGAACATTCTGAATTGCATAAGTCCAACCCAGGGGCTCTTCATCATGCCGCTAAAAATATCGTATTGCTGGAACGCCATCACCACGCCATACATCGGAATGTAGCTAAAAATGAATACAAAGATAATGCCCGGCCAAACCATGGACTGCAAATCCAACTGACTGGTAAATCTCTTCCACCTGCTCGCTTTTCCGGCCGTGTTCATCCGCTTTACCTCCTCTGGACGATTCTAGTGAAACAACGGTAAAAACGGTTTGTTCTTCTCCAGCATTTCATCCAGCAGCTGTTCAGCTACGGTGACTGAAGGCATGAGCGGATGATGGACCATAGCCTGCAGAGCCACATCCCGGTCTCCGTGCACAGCCGCCTCGATGGTGAGGCTCTCATATTGCTTGACCGCAGCCAGCAGGCCTCTGACGGACTGAGGAACTCTGCGCAGCGGAATCGGCAGCGGCCCCTGCTTGGTGACCACACAATTCACCTCAATGGAGGCATCGTCCGGCAGGAAGTCAATAATTCCGTTATTCCTTACATTCAGCGTCTGGATATCGCGGGAATCATTATGAATGGAGCGCATCAGCAGCACTGCCGCCTCCGAGTAATAGGCTCCGCCGCGCTGTTCCAGCTGCTTCGGCTTCTCCTTCAGCTCTAGGTTCCGGTACAGCCCAAACAACTCTTCCTCCACCTTCTTCACAACCTCAGCGCGTGATCCGGTCGTTGCCGCTGCTTCCTTCTGTTCCGCCAGCATCTCGTCTGTCATATAGTAATAGCTCAAGTAATACGAGGGAATGGCCTGCAAACTGTTCAGAAACCGGTGGTCCCAGGCATCAAACGGCACATTGCCTGCCTTGTAGCTCTCGGGGTAATCAATAAGCTCCTGCAGCTTGCTCTTCCCGTCAATCACGACATCGGATACCCAGTGCAGGTGGTTGATGCCGACAAACTCCGCATAGATCTTCTCCATGGGAAGTCCGAAGAACCCCGAGAGCCACTTTTGGAAACCGATCGGCGAGTTGCACAGGCCTACGCTTTTGACCGATGAATATTTGTGGACAGCTTCAGTCACCATTCCGGCCGGATTCGTGAAATTCAGCAGCCAGGCATCCGGGGCCAGCTCCTCGATATCCCTGCAAATATCCAGAATAACCGGGATGGTCCGCAGGCCTTTCATCATTCCTCCGGGACCGGTCGTCTCCTGACCGATGACACCGTATTGAAGCGGGATCAATTCGTCCCATTTGCGCGCCTCCAGCATGCCTACCCGGATCTGCGTGCAGACGAAATCCGCTCCGGCAATGGCTTCCCTGCGCTCAAGCGTCTCTACTACAGTAATCGGCAGTCCGGACTGTGCAATCATGCGCTTGCTCAGCTCCGCAATCGTATGTAGCTTCTCCCTGCCCTCCTCAATATCCACCAGCCATATTTCGCGGATGGGAAGCTCCTGGTGATGCAGGATGATCCCTTCAATTAATTCAGGTGTATACGATGACCCCGCTCCGATGACAACCAGCTTCAATGTTTCCTCCATGACAATTGCCCCTCCTTACCCTCTGATAGATGATCAAGAACCTCCTGATTTACATGCATACCGCTGCTTTCCATCGCCAGAATGACCGATCCTACAACCGGCTCACGGGTTAGAATCCTTAAAGTGCCATTCGGAGCCGCCAGCTTCACTCTTCGCTCAATGGCCCGCCGGATGATGCCTGAGCGGTCTCCCTTGGTCAGCAGGCTGCCTGCAAGCACGATATCGAAGACGTCTTCCTCCATGGCCAACCGGCGGATTGCCGATGCCGCAGCCAAACCCAGCTCATCCCCTTGCTTGACCAGCAGCCCGGTGGCAACGGGGTCCCCCTCCTCTGCCGCTTGAAACAACAGCTCCGCAATTTGGGGAGGCAAGTCTCTGAAATGATCGAGGTAATCCTCTCTTAACTCTGAAACGGTGGTATAGCCCAGCAATTGAGTTAAGCGTTTGCTCAGCACTGTCTCCATTTCTCTTCCGTCATCCGCCCTGAGGACGCTGCGGAATACCTCCATACTCAGATCATAGCCGCCGCCAAAATCCCCGAACCGGTAGCCGAAGCCGCCGCATTGGTATGCAGCACCCGCCGGATTTTTACCACTGCAGTTCACGCCCGATCCGCAAATCAGCACGAGCCCATAGTTCTTCTCTGTACCTGATCGCAACGCATTCCAGGTATCGCAGGAAATGTCAGTCCGGGGAAGGCCAAGGCTGCTGATGATCGGCCGCAAAATTCTAAAATCAGCCTCTCTGTCCGCTCCCGCCAGTCCGAACCAGGAGTAGTCCAGCTGATCCCTGGTCAGCCCTGAAGCCGTAATGGCTTCCGATACGGCCTGGTGCAAGCTGTCCGCCGCCTGCTCACGGTTTAGCTGATGATTCCCGTTCCCGCTTTTGCCTGCACCCATGACCTTCCCCTGTTCATCTGCAATCATTGCGCAGGTCTTACTGCCTCCTGCATCCACTCCCAAAAAATACTTCACTGATGATTCACTCCTATAATTCAAGTTAATCTGACAGAAGCGGTGGATTCACGAATGAGCAGCTGAGGAGCGAGCTTCGTTACAGCGGGCTGCTTCATCTCCCCGTTAATCAGTTTCAGCAGTAATTCAACGCCTATATTGCCCATTTGCGCCTCAGGCTGCCTGACTGTCGTGAGCCGCGGGTAGAATTCACCTACGAACTGCTGATCATCAAAGCCGACCACAGAGATATCCTGCGGAACCAGAATTCCTTCCTCACGCAGGGCCTGAACAACCCCGAGCGCAATAAAGTCGTCTCCCGAAAAAATGGCTGTCGGCAGCTTATCCTCGCGAATCCATCTCTTCGCCACCTCATAACCGCTGCTTACCGTAAATCCGCAATATTCCGTGCCGAAGGGCGTTAGCCCCGCTTCATCCAGCGCCTGGACATACCCCCGTTTGCGCTCCGTTACACTCAGGAACACCGAAGGGCCGCCGATATAGGCGATCTGGGTGTGCCCAAGACTAATCAAATGCTTAGTAGCTTCATAACCCCCTTGATAGTTATCAACGAGTACACTCGGAACATCCTCATGCTGGAACTGGTTATCCAGCAGGACAACCGGAATGTTTTTTCGTTTCAGCTCCTCCACATATTCTTTCTCCTCAAGCGGAGACAACAGGATAATCCCGTCCACGCGGTCCTTCTGAAACAGGAAGTTCACACCATCATCCTCATTCTCGGCTATAGACAAGGCCAGGAAGTACCCTTGCTCTGCCAGCTTCCGGTTCACCACGCGAATCACGCGGTCATAGAAAGAGTCGTTAAAGTTGGTAATCGACATCCCAATGACTCCTGTCTTGCCACGAACGAGACTACGCGCTGCTGAATTGGGCTGATAATTCAACTCCTCAATCGCACTCAGCACTTTCTGGCGGTTGCCTTCACGTACAGAGGGTAAATTGTTTAGAACTCTGGATACGGTCACTACAGAGAGCCCCGACTTTTTGGCTACATCATGAATGTTCATCTAAGCATCTATGCCTCCAAATTCAAAAGTTTAATCGATTTAACTTTCAGAGAAATAAAAAAGAGTAACTCATCTCGCAAAAACTGCGTCCTAACTGAAAATCGAACATTAGATGTGAGTTTTCTCTTTATCAAAATTATCAAAATCGTTCTTAAAGTTTAAAGGTTTATACTTTAATATGAATATACAACCATTCCCAATATCCGTCAATCTATAAAATGCAGCCAATCTTAATTCTTCCGGAATTCTGATCGCCGTCTCACTCTCATCAGAGGGTCTCTAGGCAGACGAATAATGCACTCCTTATTGGAGGTGTGATAAACAATGCTGCCAGGCTCAGTGCTGAAAAATTCTTTGTTGGCATCCTCTTCAGGAACTGCACGAACAGGTGCTACTTCCGTTATAATTTTCTTGTCATCTTCCTCACGATAGTCAAGAATGGATAGCAAGACAAATTGGTCAGGAAACAACTCTCTTACTTGTTGCCATTTCATTCCTTTAACCTCCCGACTTATTTAGAATATAAATGACTTTGATGATTTTATTTTATCATATACTAAAAATAAGATTAACCAAGCGAGGTGAAGCCGATGAAATGGGGAGAGATTACGAAATTGCACCCAAGCCGCTTTGTACTGGTGGAAGCAATCAAGGCAAGCTCCAGCAACCGTGTACGCCAATTAGAGGATATGGCAGTCATTCAAGACTACGATAAATCCGAGGAGGCATGGACCGGTTATAAAGAGATGCATAAGCTACATCCGACTCGTGAGCTGTATGTTTTCCATACGAGCAGAAGCGATGTTGAGGTGGTAGAGGAATTCTTCTCAGGAGTACGGCAACTGTTTTTGATTCTGATGCATTAGCTGCAATAGGTATCCATATTGATTTTATAAATGGACGTGCAAAGCGGATGTATGGAGTAGGGGGAACGAGTGAAATTTGTTATGAGCAGCAGATTCCCGGCTTTTGCATTGAAGATATTGCTTTGACGGATTTCCCCATTCAGCTGGGTTCGATTCTAGAGCCTTATGGCTTTGACGGAATTATTGGTATTGATTTTATGATGAAAGCCAAATGCAAGGTGGATTTTGAAACCATTATTATTAAGTTTGAGAAATAGACCGGGCAACGCTTACCCTCAAGGGACAGCAATCGCTTGGTCTATTTGTATTTTATTCACAGTTCACTTATAACTGAAACAAAAAACCTCCCCTCACCCCGAAGGATAAAGGAAGGCTTAAACGCGTCACCTCTGAAGCACGGCAGCTATATTTTCAGCTCCCCAAGCTTGATCAGCTCGACAACCGCTTGCGAACGGCCTTTTACGTTTAATTTTTGCATGACGTTGGAAATGTGATTGCGGACAGTTTTTTCGCTAATGAATAACAGTCCTGCAATATCCCGTGTAGTTTTGTCCTGCACTAGAAGCTCGAATACTTCGCGCTCACGATGCGTCAACAGAAATTTGCTATGATGTTCGTTCCCTTTCAATGGTGTCACCCCTCCTTGCTCTGGGTTTGTTTGGTATAACAAGGTAAAGGGATACAGTCAAACCATACTATGTAGGGTGGCAGTTAATGGTGCTGTTGCAGCATTAATTTGGGCGGGGACAGACGCGGATCGCGGACAACCCTGGCATTCCTGACCAAAACGCATAATAAAAACGGCTTCAGCTCCTAGTGTTAAGGGCGTCATCCGTTGGGGCAAAGTCTATAGAAAACACGCTGCTAAGTAATGCTTAGGCAAAAAAATGTTGCTGGAACTCCGTCCGCCCGCAGCGTGAAGCCGCAAACTTTACCGGTCCGTCACGCCCTTTCGGTCACGCCGGCTTAATCCAGTAAGGCTGCTAACAACCCCAGTGTAATTTATGAAATGGATTCCATAGCAAGCTTTTTTATATGCGAAAATGTGAAAATTTCTATGGTAAAATAAAACCATTCCAATTCTGACTCGGGGGGCAGCATACGCCATGGCTAATATTAAAGAAATTGCCCGGATTGCCGGAGTTTCCGTAACGACCGTCTCGCGGGTGCTGAATAATCATCCTTATGTCAGCAAAGACAAAAGAGCCGCCGTCCTCGATACGATTGAGCAGTTAAACTACACCCGCAATATGAACGCCGTCCACCTGATTACCGGACGTACCGGTACAGTGGCGGTGATTCTTCCGTATATCAATGCTTTTTATTTCTCGATTATTATGAATGGTCTTGCCCATGAGGCGCTGCTCGCGCAATACCGGCTGATCCTGTGCCAGAGCAATTATATGGCAGATGAAGAGATTAAAGTGCTGGAGATGCTGCGCAATAAAGAAATCGATGGTGTGGTCATTGTATCGACTGCGCTGAAGCCTGAATTGATTGAGGAGTATACCGCGTACGGTCCGGTTGTAACCTGCCAGGACAGCGGGCAGCGCCGTTATTCCTCTGTATATATTGAGCATTATGCGGCTTTCCGGCAGGGGCTGCAGTATTTGAAGGGCAAAGGGTACCGAACCATCGGCTATTGCGAAGGCAGGCAGAATGGCAGCAGCGCCTCTATCCGGCAGAGCGCCTTTCGCGAATTCATTGCTGAGCACAAGCTGGTTTTTCAGGAGGAATGGATGATCTATGACTGTACAACGGAAGAAGACGGTGCTGCCGTGGCACGGTCGCTGCTGGAGATGCCGGTGCGGCCTGAAGCTATGATCATCACTGGTGATCATGTTGCAGCCGGACTGATGATTGAGGCGCGCAAAGCGGGTCTCAGCATCCCCGGAGACCTCGCTGTCATGGGCTTCGATAACCAGCCGATCGGCCGGCTGCTGGAGATCACCACCATAGATAACCACCTGTATGAGATGGGTGCATCCGCCTTCCGTATTATTCATGAGCAGATCAGCTCAGACAACCCTGACCCGGTCTACCGCAAGCTGGATTACCGGATTATTGAGCGGTCCACGGTGTAGAATCAGCGATCTGCGATCTGCGATCACTGCTTGTTGCTGCAATAGTTGTGATAGGTATGTCCAACACGCGCTCAAGGTTATACTCGTCCTAGCAAACGGTCAATTGCCGGTGGGTACGCGGAATAATTCGTGCTGAGTTAATCCAGCGTTGTCACGAATGCTTTAAACTTCAATTTGGCGGAACGTTTAAAAAATATTGCGTATATCAGGCATTCCGCCGGGGATTACGCTGTTGTCTCTGGGACACCCGGCAGCAGAGCGAGCTTAGAGTAAGATAATTAAGTTTTGCTTCGGCCTGTAAAGGCATAATGTTGTACGTAGTGCAACTCCGGTTCATGAATACCCGAGTGTCCGGGAGGAATGTTGTACGGAATACAGGAATTCCCCCGATCTTCTGCTGGAACAAGAGGAATTGCTGCCTTTTCTACAACAATTCTTGATTTGGGCCGTTGTTATGAGTAAATTGTTGTACTTCGTGCAGGAATCAAGTAGAAACAGCTACGCTGTCCGTTTAAAGGACGGTATCGTTTTCAAATAAACAAACTGCGTCTTCCGCCTGTCGGGAGGCGTTTTTGGTATTTTATTTGTGCGAGCCGGCATGGATATGATAATTATCACATTTTTATTGACAGCTACTGGATGGAGATTTATGATAGGTCCATCATTGATAACGATTATCATTTACATAACAAAAAGGGGTGTCCAACAGAATGAAGATAGGTTATGCAGTACCGGCGGGTTTGCTTGCGGCTTCCCTCCTGTTTGCCGGCTGTGCAAGCAATGATAACAATAATAATGGCAACAACGGCAATAACAGCAATACCTCCGGGAATAATGCTGCAGCCCAGACGGGCAATGGGTCAACCGGTGCACCGGCCGCAACTGCAGATTCAACTGCTGCTGCCGCAACGGCGGATTTCACCACGGCCATCGACGAGTACCGGAAATATGTAATTGAACAATGCGACGAATTCGTGAAACAGACCGAAGGCTTCACCGATGCGGTGAAAGCAGGCAAGCTTGAAGACGCCAAAGCGCTGTATGCTCCTGCACGCATGTATTATGAACGGATTGAGCCCATTGCTGAAGCGCTCGGAGATCTGGATCCCAATATTGATGCCCGCGAGAACGATGTTGACGCTGCGGACTGGCGCGGCTTCCATAAGATTGAACAGGCCCTCTGGCAGAACAATACCACAGATGGCATGACCGATGTCGCAGACCGTTTGCTGAAAGATGCTCAGCTGCTGCGTGCCAAGGTGGAAACTGCTGAGATTGATGCCAATCTGCTCGTTACCGGAGCTGTAGAGCTGCTGAATGAAGTATCCTCCTCCAAAGTAACCGGTGAAGAGGAACGTTACTCCCACACGGATTTGTATGATTTTGTCGCCAATGTGGAAGGTGCCCAGAAGATCTATGAGCTGCTGAAACCCGAGCTGGCAAAAAAAGACCCTGCACTGGAGCAAACGATCGGCGAGCGGTTCACCGCACTGCTGAATGAGCTGGCACCGTTCAAATCCGGTGACGGCTACGTTTCCTACGAAACGCTGAAAGAAGATGAGGTCCGGACATTAAGCCAGAATCTGGACGCCTTAGCTGAGCCTCTATCCAACATGGGAACTATTCTGGGAGTGTGACCGGTATGAAAAAGAAAGACAGGACTTCCCGGGAAACTCCCGCGACAGAGAGCGTTCTCTCCAAGGATGCTTCTAAAGATCAGCTATTATTCGATAAAAAACTAAGCCGCCGCGATATGCTGCGGCTTACTGGCGCCTCCGGACTCGGCCTGCTGCTCGGCGGCGGCGGGGTAGGCAGCATTCTGGCGGCACGCAAAGCAGCCGGGCAGCCGGGACAGGCACTCTCTTCCCCGCAACATGCGGGAGCAGACATTATTCCATTCTATGGGAATCATCAGGCGGGAATCATTACGCCTGCGCAGAACTTCCTGTGCTTCGCCTCGTTTGATCTGACAACAACCAAGCTCAGCGAGGTCAAAAAACTGCTGGAGGCCTGGACCACCGCCGCCGCTGCCCTTACTGCCGGTACGCTGATCGGCAGCGTGAACGACAATCCCAATCTTCCGCCTGCCGACACCGGCGAGGCAGATGGTCTTACCCCCTCCAAATGTACACTTACCTTCGGGGCGGGTCCTGCCTTCTTTGACAGTCGGTTCGGACTGGCTGGGAAACGGCCGGCCTCCTTCACCGATCTCCCGGCATTCACGGGAGACAGCCTGGAGCCGCAGTGGTGCGGCGGCGATCTCTGTGTGCAGGCCTGCGCCGACGATCTGCAGGTGGCGTTCCATGCCATCCGCAATCTGGCCCGCATCGCCCGGGGCACAGCGGTGCTGCGATGGACGCAGGAGGGCTTCCAGCGCACCGGCAGCGCCGACCCGGCAGGCGGCACACCGCGTAATCTGCTCGGCTTCAAGGACGGCACGGGCAATCCCGACGTCACCGATGACGCCAAGATGCGAAGTGTCGTCTGGAGCGGAAGCGGCGATGGCCCCGCCTGGATGAATGGCGGCACGTATCTCGCGCTGCGCCGTGTTCGCTTTCGCATTGAGGTCTGGGACCGCTCTACGCTGAGCGATCAGGAAGCAACGTTCGGGCGTCACCGGCAGAGCGGCGCTCCGATTGGAGCGCGGGATGAATTCGCCGAGCTCAATCTGGAGGCGGCGGATGCCAGCGGCAAGCCTGTCATTCCGCCGGATTCCCATTCGGCCCTCGCCCATGGGGATGGTTCGGTCAAAATGCTGCGCCGCTCCTACTCCTATTCCAGCGGCATGGATCTCAAGACCGGGCAGCTGGATGCAGGACTGGTCTTCATCAGCTTCCAGAAGGATCTGGTGAAGCAGTTCGTGAGCATCCAGCAGCGTCTCTCGAAGAATGACCGGCTGAATGAATATATGGTCCATACCGGCAGCGCCGTATTCGCCTGCTTCCCCGGTGTACGAGAAGGCGGGTATATCGGGGAGTCGCTGCTGGGGTGACGAACAGATATAGCTAAGTCCGGATTCAGCGTGAGGAAATGACGCTGAATTTGGCGCTGGATACATCCTGGTGCCAAAGGTTGTTCGGCGTGATCAGAATCAGCGGGATGAACGATATGGGACGGACGTTCAGGGGGTCAAATCATTTGGAGTACCGGGGATTTGAGAACAGGAAAGTGCAAGATGGAATGTGTGTTAAGAAACGGAGCAGCGGCGGGAATTGGTAAATGGAGGGGCGGCTGGCACGGCGGCAAACGGAGTCAGGCAAAATGTTGTACTGGGTACAACTCGAATACCGAGTTTTCTGCCTTTTTGGACGGATTGTTGTATGAAATACAAGAATAGTTTCTTTTACCTAGCTGGAACGGGTGGAATGCTGCATTTCTTACAACAATTTAAGTTTAGGGCCGATGTTTTAGAAGAAATGTTGTATTTCGGGCAGGAATATTAGCCGAGAAATAGGTACAACAGCAACAGCTGCTGCCGCCCCGAAGTTCCAATGTGCACCGCAGTAACAACCACGCTTCAGGTTCAACTCTTAAGTCCGCCTTCTTATAGAGGAAACATAATAGCATGCTTATTCGCGAAGGGAATGATCCCGATGATCATAACGGTTAAAATCAGTCCATGGCGGCAGATCCGGGCAGCGCTGCTGCTGATCTGCCTGCTTCTGCTGCTGCCCGGCGCGCCGGCTTCTGCGTCAGGCGCGCCGCTCGATGAGCTGCTGCCGCCTGTAGGCAGCGCGCTTGTAGAGGCCGGCCAGAGCCGCTGGGACGCGGCGGCGGCCGATGTGGAATCGTTCGCGGCGCTGTGGCGCAGCGCGAACGAAGGCACGCCGGACCCGGCACTCGCCGGTCCG